>CAZGKN010000065.1:0-16078 GCA_964525915.1 uncultured Saprospiraceae bacterium
TTGGATGTTTAACTATGATTATCCAAAAGATGAAAAATAAGTATTAACTGAAATAACGGAAATTAAAAATAATGAAGTGGTAAGGTAATGGTGATGAGCAAGACGGTGGAATAATTTTTTTAAAAGATGAGTAAAAAAATATTATTAGCAAAAGCACATGTTCCCGGCATAAAATCCTTTGAGGTATACAGAAGGGAAGGTGGATACCTAAGTGTGGAAAAGGCGCTAAAAATGAAGCCTGAAGAAATTGTGGAAGAGGTGAAAAAAAGCGGCCTGCGTGGACGTGGAGGTGCAGGGTTTCCCACCGGTTTAAAATGGAGTTTTATTGCAAAACCTGCAGGAGAGCCCCGCCATGTGGTGGTGAATGCCGATGAAAGTGAACCCGGCACATTTAAAGACCGGTACCTGATGGAATTTCTGCCTCATTTGCTCATAGAAGGTATTATCATATCTTCCTATGCACTGGGTTCCAACACCTCATACATCTATATCCGGGGTGAATATGCCTGGATACCGGAGATTCTCGAACGTGCGATTGAAGAAGCAAGAGCACACGGCTGGGTAGGAAAGAATATAAAAGGCAGTGGTTTCGATCTGGAGATCTATGTGCATCGGGGCGCCGGTGCTTATATCTGTGGCGAAGAAACTGCTTTACTGGAATCACTGGAGGGTAAACGGGGTAATCCCCGGTTAAAACCACCATTCCCGGCTGTAAAAGGTGCCTGGAATCGTCCCACAGTAGTCAATAATGTGGAGACAATAGCCGCTGTAGTGCCCATCATAGAAATGACCGGTGCAGAATATGCAAAGATAGGTGTAGGGCGCTCTACCGGCTCAAAGTTGATATCTGCCTGTGGGAATATAAACAGACCCGGTGTATATGAAATCGATATGACTATCTCAGTAGAAGATTTCATCTACAGTGATGAATATTGCGGTGGTATCGCCAATGGAAAAAGGCTGAAAGCCTGTATTCCCGGCGGATCATCAGTCCCAATATTGCCTGCAAATCTTTTGCTTAAAACAGCAAAAGGTGAGACCCGGTATATGAATTATGAAAGTCTGTCAGATGGCGGTTTTCAGACCGGTAGTATGCTGGGAAGCGGGGGATTTATTGTATTGGATGAAGATCAGTGTATAGTCCGGCATACTTTGACATTGGCCCGCTTTTATCATCATGAGAGTTGTGGACAGTGTAGCCCCTGTCGTGAAGGTACAGCCTGGCTTCATAAGATTCTCAAGAACATTGAATATGGCAAAGCGACCATGAAGGATATCGATCTGCTGTGGGATGTACAAGCCAAGATAGAGGGAAATACGATCTGCCCGCTCGGCGATGCAGCAGCCTGGCCGGTAGCTGCAGCTATACGGCATTTCAGAGATGAGTTTGAATGGCATATTCTACATCCGGAGGAAGCTCAACAACGGAATTTCGGGTTGGCACATTATGCGGATCCACTGGAAGTACCTGCCTGATATTCACACATTTAGTCCGGGTTTTTACATCGTAGGCTTTTTTTCATTGCCTGCTGGTGAACTAATTCTGTCCCGAAGCATTCACATGTAAGTACAATCTGGTAACCAATGCAGGTCAAGAGGAAAGACCCACTAAAATCATGGCGCATTATCCTGGCGCCTTTTTCATTACTCTTTGCACTAATAGTATGGGCAAGAAATGCTTTGTTTGACTATAAGATCATCAGACCTGCGCGATTTTCAATTCCTACCATTGGAATAGGTAATCTTGTAGTAGGTGGCACAGGTAAGACGCCACACGTAGAGTACCTGATACGGCTACTGGAGCCATTTATCAATGTCGCGGCACTCAGCCGGGGTTATAGCCGCAAGACGATTGGATTCAGAGAAGTGACAATGACCACCACTGCACAGGAGTCCGGCGATGAACCCCAATTGCTCAAGTATAAGTTTCCCCCTTTGCCTGTGTTTGTCGGAGAAAACAGAGGTCTTGCCATTCCACAGTTATTACAAAAATATCCAGATGTTCAGACTATCATCATGGATGATATATTTCAGCATAGGAGCGTTATACCCTACCTCAATATCCTGCTGACTGAATATAGTCTTCCTTATTATAAAGATTTTCTGTTGCCTGTCGGAGCATTGCGGGAACCTGCGGCTGGTGCAAAGAGAGCGGATTGTATTATCGTGACCAAATGCCCGCCGATTCTGGATCCTGCTACTGAAGCTGAGTATAGACGGAAAATAAAGCCAATGGATCATCAGGAGGTATTTTTCTCTACCTTTACTTATGGCAAACCGTATCGACTGTTCAATCCGGTTGAACGATTGGATTTAAGCCCGGAAACAGATATCATCCTGATCTCTGGTATTGCCGGAACTGACTATCTGATGCAGTATCTGAAGTCTAATTCTGCGCAAATTCACAGTCTGGAATTTGGCGATCATCATGATTTTAGCAATGCAGAGATTGGTTCATTGAAAACAGCTTATGATGGGCTGATCGCAGCGAAAAAGGTAATAATAACCACGGAGAAGGATGCGGTCAGATTGTCCCGGCATCGAAAATTTATCATAGAGAATCAATTGCCTATTTATAATTTGCCGATTGAAGTTCGTTTTACCGGGAGTAATGGCGGTTTGTTCAATCCCTACATCCGGCACAAACTGCTGGAGTACAAGTATTGATCGGACAGATTTATTTTGATTAGTTTTGCACTCTGTTAATTTAACTGATGGCAACTCCAAAGCATATCGAGATAAAGAATAAAAAAGCGACGTATGAGTATTTCATCATACAGACATACGAAGCCGGTATCATGCTGCAAGGCACTGAGATCAAATCGATACGTCAGGGCTTTGCAAATCTGAATGATGCCTACTGTATTCTTCAGAAAGGAAATGTCATCGTTAAAAGCCTGTTTATAAAACCCTACTCTGAAGCTGCACATTTCAATCATGAAGCCAGACGAGATCGCCTGCTATTATTGAATAAGACTGAAATACGCAAGATAGAAAGGCAGGTGACTGAAAAAGGAATGACGATCATTCCTACGCGCCTGTATCTGAATGAGCGGGGCTATATCAAACTGGAGATCGCAGTCGCCAAAGGAAAGAAGATCTATGATAAACGACACTCCATCAAAGAGAAAGACAATAAGAAAGAGATGGATCGCATAAACAAGATACGCTGATGGATATCTCACTTATCATTCCGGTGTACAATGAGGCATTGACATTGCCTGAGTTTTATCCCAGAGCAAAGAAAGTATTGCAGTCTATATCACCGGCACATGAGATGATCTTTGTGAATGATGGTAGTCGTGACGATTCAATGGCCCTGATTAAAGCTCTGTCGGACAAGGATAGCAATGTCAAATTCATAGATCTGAGCCGCAATTTTGGTCATCAGATTGCAGTCAGCGCAGGTTTAGACAAAGCATCAGGCGCTGCTGTTTGCATTATCGATGCAGATCTGCAGGATCCGCCGGAGGTAATTGCAGACCTTTATGATAAGATGCAGGAAGGCTATCAGGTTGTCTATGCGAAGCGAAAGTCAAGAGCCGGTGAAACAGTTTTTAAGCGGTGGACAGCGAAGTTTTTTTACCGATTGCTCTCTGCATTGACATCGATAGAAATTCCACTTGATAGTGGAGACTTCCGGATCATGGATTACCGCATCGTCCAGGAGCTACGTCACATGCCGGAGAGAAATAAATACATCCGTGGACAAGTTGCCTGGCTGGGTTTTTCACAGAGCTATGTCCTGTATGACAGACAGGAGCGCTTCGCCGGTGCTACCGGGTATAATTTTCGTAAAATGTTGCGACTTGCATTGGATGGCATTACATCTTTCTCCAACGCACCACTTAAACTGGTGACTTATCTGGGGATTTTTATCAGTTTGGTTACATTTCTGCTATTCCTGTATGTACTTTATTCTATTTATATCATCAAGGACTTCGTACCGGGATGGGGCTCTATCATGCTGACTGTATTATTTCTCGGCGGGATCCAGATGATAGCCATCGGAATCATCGGAGAGTATCTGAGCCGGATGAATCAGAATCTGTTGCAAAGACCACTGTATATAGTGCGGGAGACAAATGTGAATTCTGGGACTGATTAATATCTTATAACTGTTGTAAACCTGCTTGCGCTTTCTGGTGTAAGCTGGATTTGTATTCTTCCGGGTTTAGGTCCAGGCAAATTGAATAGTATTTCTTCGCATTGACTTTGTCACCTTTTTTCTCGTATATCTGTCCCAAATAAAGTGCAGCGCTGCAAGCAAAGTAAGCCGGGTCATTTCTGCCGCTTGACAGCGCAATGCTGAGTGATGCAATTGCCACATCGTTTTTGCCCTGAGCCTGGCCAATCCGACCCAGTCGATAATGGTATTCTGTTTGTTGTGTTCTCTTACTCAAACTATGTACATTCAACTGCCTGAGTTGCTGATCTGCCTGGTCATAATATCCACCATCAAAAAGTAATCGTGCTTTTAGTAATTCAGGTTGAGGAACTACCTTGTTCTGGGCAGCACGCAGTGCAAATTTATCTTCATCGACAACAGCTGTGCCAATAGTTCTGGCCCGCTGCATATATTTATTATATCCATTCACATCACCCCTGATCAATGCACTCCAGGCCAGTTTCTGACATGCATCCTTGAGGTAATTCATCCCTTTGAAATTGTTGATATACCGGAGTAAGTAGGAATCTGCTGCAGGGCTGAGTTTATTTAACAGTGCAGATCCTTTCAAGTAATCCAGATAATAAAATGGATAGTATTCATTTCCTTTGGGTGCGAGGTTTATATATTTTATTGCGTCATCATTTCTGCCGCTATGAATAGCAATATTTGCGAGTACAAAAGCATTTAGCGGATTCTGGGAAGCATCCAGATTACCTGACCGTACAAGTGACCATGCCCGGCCCGGGTCCTTAGTGATATAAAGCAATGTAAATGCATACATCACATACGCTTCATTGGTAAAAATATAAGTATTGTGCTGACTGTAATTGATCACGGATGCCAATTCCTTTTCACCCTGTGCTAACGATCCCTGCATCCCGCCGCCGAGTAGTCTGACGCCCCACTGATACTCTTCCGGGATAGTACTCAGTAACACATGAAGTACACCAAGATTCATGGTATTGGGAATGAACTTAGGGAATTTTTTCTTATTTTCTTCCAGCAAATGGTACGCACTTTTGATTTCATAAAATGCGGTAAAATATTCACCGAATTTCAATCGCGCCAGCGCCCACTGCATCTGTATGCTTGCCTGACAAAAGAGGTAATAGGGCGATTTGGGATCAGTCTTTTGAATTAAAGCCAGGTGGGAATCTTTTTTCTTTTTCAGTCGATCAAAATCAATCCTTTGTTCACCGATAAATAAGGTAAAAAAGTCAATATAATTCTCAATGAAATAACTGATATAGTTGTCCGGATCATCAGCCTTAAGCGTATTCAATTCTTTACGCGCGTCATCCAGCCTCAACTGAAGGGTATAGTCGTATGCGAGCCACGCTCCAGGTGTAAAGGTCAGGTGTTTGCGTCCGGCAAAACAAAATACAGGAAAAAGAATTAGAATAAATAAGACGATACCGGAAAATCCCGGTCTGATCTTATACATGTATTATTGGTTTATCTGGTAGTGGAAACCAGGATTAATCTTGCTCCTCTAGAACCTCCTCAGTGACCACTGACTTATCTATCAGTATGCGACCACAATGCTCGCAGGCAATAATTTTCTTAGACAGCCCGATCTCTAATTGAGTCTGGGGTGGAATATGGTTGAAGCAGCCACCACAGGCATTACGCTCTACCGGAACGACAGCAAGGCCATTGCGATAAGAAGCACGTATTTTATTGTATGCCTTCAGCAGGCGTTCTTCGATCTTCTTAGCTTGTTTTTCAGACTGCGCTTTGATCTTTTCTTCATCCTTTTCAGTTCTGGAAATGATCTCTTTCAGTTCTACTTTCTTGTTTTCAAGATCAACTTCTTTTGCACTTAAGCGCTCTTTCGTTATGACCAGGATGTCATTCTTTTCTTTCTCCTGAACTTTAATTTCCTTGATTTTCTTTTCAGACAACTGAATTTCAAGCTTTTGAAGAGCTACTTCTTTATTTAATGCATCGAATTCACGATTATTCTTCACAGAGTCCAGTTGCTTTTCATAGCGCACGATCAGTGCTTCAGATTCTTTAATCTGGGTCTGATGGTTTTTAACTTCTTCCTGAATCTCAGCGATGTTATTTTCTAATTTAGCGACACGGGTATTCAGTCCGGCTAATTCATCTTCCAGATCGCTCACTTCGATAGGTAATTCGCCTTTTAGAATTTTAATTTCATCAAGTTGTGAGTCGATTTGTTGAAGTTCATATAACAAACGTAATTTATCGTTAACTGTTAGTTCCTTTTTTGCCATAATTATTAAAAATATTTTATCGGATTGGAAATGTGCTTTGTCTTTCGAACCGCAAAATTACTAAATTTTTCTGATATCAATGATACTATTAAATCCATTGTAAATTGTTCACTTTCATAGTGTCCGATGTCGAGAATCATGATATTGCCTGGACCATCGAAAAAATCATGATACTTAAAGTCACCGGTGATGAAGGCATCAACCTGGAGCCGGATAGCATCCTGGAGCAGGAAACTACCGGATCCGCCGCAGATGGCGACCTTACTGATAGTATCAGCGACAGCTGGTGTATAGCGAATGCAATTGGTATTCATCCGGATCTTGACATAGGCGAGGAAATCTCCGGGAGTCAAAGGTTCAGGTAATGTCCCGATAATTCCAATTCCTTTTGGAATATCCACATTCTGTGGTGAATTATCAGCTCTGAGTGGACTGGAGGCCAGCAGGCCCAATTGTTGTGCAAAGCGGGAATTTACACCGCTGACCAGTGTATTATCCAGATTTGTATGTATCGCATAAATGGCTATCTGATGCCTGATCGCTTTCTCTACGATGCGCTGGATATAATTACTGCCAGTAAGTCTTTTCAATCCGGAAAAAATTAATGGGTGATGAGCTATGATAAGCTCTGCGCCGGATCCGATCGCTTCATCCAGTATTTCTTCGGTGACATCGAGGCAAACTATTGCTGATTGTATTTCGCTGTCGTATGAACCCACCAATAAACCGCAGTTATCGTAGCTCTCCTGATAACTGAGTGGTGCGTGGCTCTCTAAGAAATCGCTTATTGTCCTGAGTATCAAATTACTTTTTGATATATAATGAATTAAAAGGTATTTAGTTTATAACGATCGATGACTGACTGCAGTAAATAATCTCTGATGATGATCATCAGGTGGATATCCGTTTTCTGTCTGGCTTTTTCAAAAAATGGCCAGAGATAAGGATCAAAGCCCTGCTTATTAATTTCAAGTTTGCCTATTTCATCGATCACGATCAATGGACTTGGTTTATCCAATGCTGCCTCCAGCCAGGAAGCGGCTATTCCGAATGCAGTCGGGTCAAAATGATAGCGACCAACTGTGATGGTATTTTCTTCAGAAAGTGTTTCAAATGTGATAGACTTCCGATCTGCCACATTTTGCAATATTCTCAACTGATTTTTGATGGGCGAAATGAATCCAAATGCGGGTGTATTATCGAGCCATTGTATTAATCGGGTCGTCTTACCGGAACCAACCGGACCGCTGATGATACTAATCCTGGGGCTGAGCCTGATCATAAATGCATATTAGGTAAATCATTGCGGAAATGAAATATTTCAATTTGTTTATGCCTGAATAGTTTGAATTGGCATAGTGATAGGCAAGCCTTGTCCTGAAAGTAAAATCACTGATTTCATTTTGAAAATTATCGATATAGCGTATGTTTTTGGATTGTGAGTGGCGTACCAATTTGCTTAATATTACTTTCAGAAAATTATTGAGGAAGAGATACCACAGCCCGATAATAATTACAGGGCGCAGTAACAACATCCATGCGTGGTGTTGCTTTGTGTGAAATATCACCCAATACACCAGCAACAGATAAGCCACCGGGAATAACCACAGGCTCCATTTCCAGCGGCGGTTTTTTGATCTAGTTTCGGTCGGTATCTGCATCCAGTCATAGTTTGATTTTGCCAACTCAGTAAATCGCCGTGGTAATCCGGTCGCCCAATATCCGACGATCATACCCCAGCATGTATAGATCATACTGTAGATAATTATCGCACCAAAGGAAAAAGATGAATCAATAGATGGAAAAAGCGATTGGGCAAGGCTATCAATGCTTTGCCAGAGATTATTCCCGAATACAATGGTCAGAATGATGATTTTTTGAATTCCCGACTCGAGCAATGCGAGCGCTCCAAATAGCGGAAACCGGATGATGTTTCTTAGGGGCAACCGGGCTATTAAAGCTCCAAGAATTCCCTGAAATCCAACCGCTACATAGGCAGTTAAGGGCGAATGAGGACTGAGTGCCAGTTTGACCGCTATGGCAATCCCTGTCCCGTATAGAATATCTCTGACTGCATTTTCTGAAAACATGATCATACAACAGATGATGGTGACAGCAATTGCTGCCAACCAGAATCCTGAGAAGGGCACCTGAAAGGCATGGAGCAATCCGCCCAGAGAACACTCTGAGAATGCCCAGAGTGCAATTAATTTTGGGACAGACACTTTGGTATTAAGCGTAGCAACTTTTCTGTCCATATTTTTAATTGAAAATGATTTTCATCAATCGGAGTTTGTTTTTCTCTATACTGGGTAGTACAGTAGCACGGGCATTTATCTGAGTGCTGTTCCTCACCTGTAGATTAAGGTCACTATGATCTGTATTGATGAGTACCCGTCTTCCGGAGTCGCCACGTGCGGTTATCCAATATTCACTGATGGTATTTGACCTGCGTATTTCATCATTGTACAAGAAGCGAATCATTGATGGATTACTATGGAGAAAATAAGATGAATACACTGCTTCATCATCGTATGATTGTTGATTTTTGAGCAGGATTCGCTGCCATCCGGGTGTAAAATCTTTCTTGATGTGTATGATGACCACATTTTCAATATAATAATCAATAGAAGTACTTCCGGGTACAAAAACATTGCGTCCCGGCATATTTGTTCGATACACCTCTTTCTGTTGTTCATAGATCAGCGTCATACTACCGTCATGGTGTATCAATACATTTTTGAAAATCAGATCAGTTAATCCATCTCCGTCAGATTTCTCATCCGAATAAAAGGCTTTGATGATCGAATCACGAAACGGGATACGGATTATATGTTCTCCGGGATTAGGGTAGTCCAAATCCATGATAGCAATACCTAATTGCTCACCATTGTTATCATTTTTGTATAACCCGGTGAGATAGTTTTTGGAGTTTACCGGTGAATTGATAAGTTGAATCGCATCCAGGGGGTCATTGAGTGAAAAATCGTGTGTTGAAATAGTCCCTGAACCGGAAGTATAATACATAAAATGACTTTTATCCCTACGGAAGGGCTCATTAAATATAAGTTGGTATGCACCTGAATTAGTCAGGATTTGATTGTGATAATTGTCTTTATTAATTTCATCTTCGACATTGGCTGTGCCCAGATTTTGAAGTTTCTGTAGTCGGGTATCAAAGACATAAAAATTCAGTTGAGAAAAACTCTTCCCAAATCTGATCAGATGCTGACTATGATCATCAGAGACGATGAGATTAAGTATTTCTTTAGTTGATTTATCAAGTCGGAACAAAGTAACTGCAGGCAAGGGGGTGATCGGATTCAGTAATACCCTTTGCTGAATGATTTTTACCATTCCACTATCGGGCAATGTATAGTAAATATAGACTGAGCTATCCACAGAAATATAGCCATTAACCTGACAGTTTTTGGCGGGAGGTTCGATCGCTGTTTTAGTGCCCCACTGCATTTTTTCATTTAGTGGGTAAAGGCTGATACTATGGTGGTCTTCCTGCAGTAAAAAGCTCGATCCGCCTACCTCTGGCAAGATTTCATAATTGGAACTGGAACGGATGTTAATATCATTTGAGAGTTGGATATTTTGTGCCAGGAGAAAGCAATGCGATTCCAACAGGCAGAGTAAGGCCATGCCGGTTTTTGTTAAGAGAATCTTTAATATTGCTTTCATTTTTTAACAAAATTTTAAGACTGTTGACTCAATAAACACATTAGAAAAATGTTACTTTTATTGGGATTGTCAATGTGATTTTTATCTGATCACATTTGCCAATTTAGCACTTTTTTTGAAACCAAAATATGTTAACCTATGGAAGATTGGAATGAACAATCTAAACAGACAAATATTCCCGGAAATTCTTTTTCACTCAGTTCCAATTCTATAGAGAAAAAGTATCTGCTCTCAGCACTGACAGCAAGGCTGATTGCTGCAGGGTTCAAAGATCCTAAGAATATCAAATCCGTCATCAATTATATACGTGGCCTCGAGAAGAACTACTCTGGGATGCGGAGCCCGTACTATTTTGAGAAGTTTTCAAAGTTCAATGGCAAATATTTCTGGAGCCCATACTTACCGCTTTTTTATTCGCGCGCATTTGAAAAATATATTTTATCTGAAATTAATTCATTGACAAAGGAGAAATCAGCAATGAATGATGCGGGTATTGCGGTGCTTGATTTTGCGACATGCAGAGATGAAGCAACACTTGAGCAGGTAATCAGTGAATATGGTGAACCTGGTTTTGAATTGCCTGCAGAAGTATATAAAGTCTATATCCGTTGGCCTCAATGGGCAAATCAGACCTATGTATTGAGTCGTTTTCTTGAAAAATTTCCACCAAATGTGGAGAAGTGGTTGGTCTTTGACCGGGAAGTTGATATTTCCTTGTTTCCTATGCTCAGTGATAGGTATGTACGAGGTATTCTACTCAATACTTCAGATAGTGAGAATGGTGACTCCGCAAGTGATGAACTCATTCGTAAGATCGGGGAAGCTGCTTTGGAGCAATCCTTAATTCTGGGCATCAATTCGATCATCTCCGACACACAGGATGAATATATGGAAGGACAATTGCTCTCAAAAGTGGATACGGGTGTGCAGTTCCTGGTGTGGACTTACCAATCCGCTATCCAAAGGTTGATGAACCCGGGGACGAACGATGCCCTAAACAAAGCAGCAATAGAACGATTCTTCCTAAAGAGCAATTCAAATAAGAATTATAAACAAAGTCCGATTCTGTTTTATCCCGAATTTTTCAACCGTATCTCATTGAAAGGCAGGCATATATCAAAAAATTTCGCTTATTTCTCATTCCGTGATGGTATAAATGCTTCTTCGGTAGTGTACAGAGAGTTGTTTCGCTTTCTGCAGATTCCTATTGAGAAAACACCGCTTCCACTGAGGTTGGCTAAGTGAATTAAGAATCGATCTCCTCAATAAGTTTTTATCAGTCACTTTCTTAAGGTTTATTCAACTGTTCAATAGAGATTGATATTTAGTCCGGGATTGTTAGATAAATACCATGTTATATTGAACCAAAAAGTATTTGTTTTCGTTCATCTAATAATATTAATTATCAAATGATAGTAACTGTAGAAATATCTACAGCGCGGTACAAAAAATTTGCAGAAGTGGTCGGCCGGAAAAACGTCCATTTTGAGATAGATAGTCCCATTGATTTTATCAATATTGCAAATGAGGGAGTAAATGTCAGTGCTATTTCGAATTTCAGTAGGCATTTCAATTTGTCAAAGGAATTTGTTGCCCAAATATTAGATATTTCATCGCCGACACTTTATCGGTGGACTAAAGCAAATAAAAGTTTAGAAAGAAATTTCTCAGTTAAGCTTTTTGATATTATTGATCTGTTTTTATATGGAGAGGAAGTATTTGGAGACAGAGACAAATTTTTTAAATGGTTGAAATTACCGAATGAGGCATTAGGTGGAAATGAGCCACTAACTTTGATGGAAATACCTGGATGCCTTTCACTCGTCAGAGATATCCTGGGCAGAATAGAGTATGGGGTTTACAGTTAAGAAGAATGCTGGTCTATAGAATCACCGGGACGATACATGCAGGTGACCTGAGTGGATATGGTGCTATGATGTATGGAGGGCGTTGGAATAAAAAGGGGATACCTGTACTTTATACTGGAGAGAATAAAGAAATTGCGCTACTAGAGACAATATTACATACACCACCATTATTAATTCCGGATTTAGAAATTCTCACAATCAAAATTCCTGATGATTCAATCACTCCAATTGCAATAGAGCTTTTACCTGAAAATTGGAGTAGATACCCTGCCCCCGTCATACTCTCTGAAATCGGGGAGGAATGGATTAAAGAGGGAAAAACGATCGCATTAAAGGTACCGAGTTGCATAATACACAGCGCTCATATTTACATTTTAAATTGCAGGCATCCTGACTACTCAAAAGTTAAGATCATGGAGAGAGAAAAATTTAAGTTTGATTCCAGATTACGGAAGTAAAAGTTCTCAATCAGGATTTGGAATAGATAATTGAATTGAATAAAGTGCTCATTTCACTGTAATTGGAGTGATACGTGCATAGAAGTCCTGATTTACACTCAGGTATAAACAATTGTAATAATATAGATACAATTTACATTTCAGTATCTTTGCCCACTTAAACCTATTGAATGGAGCAGGAGTATATCGGTGATGAATTGTCCTTATTTGAGAATGCCAATAACTGGAAAGCTTACTGGTCTTCTTTTTTAGCACCCTATTTGAAAGGCGATGTGCTGGAAGTAGGGGCAGGACTGGGTGGAACTACCCAGGCGCTTAAAGGGTATGACGTGACCTCCTGGATTTGTCTGGAGCCGGATGCTGCCTTGGTGGCAGAATTGAATAAAAAGATCAAGGCCGGACTTATCTCTGACAGAACAGCGGTGATTACCGGTACGCTGAGTGATGTATCGACTGATCGGAAGTTTGACTGTATCATGTACATCGATGTCATCGAACATATAGAAGATGACAAAGCTGAACTCGCACATGCAGCACAGTTTCTCAAACCGGGTGGCATATTGTTTGTGCTGGTGCCGGCACATCAATGGCTGTATAGCCCGTTTGATAAAGCAATCGGACACTACCGCAGATATAATAAATCTATGCTGCGCAATGCCGGTCCTGAATCGCTTCATCTGGAAAAGATAAAATATCTCGATAGCGCAGGTCTGTCCGCATCTACTGTAAATAAGCTGTTTCTCAAACAATCAATGCCCACTTTAGCTCAGATAAAATTTTGGGATAGGACTATAGTTCCGGTATCGAAGCTATTGGATCCACTCACAGCTTACCTCATGGGGAAATCGTTGATTGCTGTCTGGAAAAATAAAGAATGAATCACTTACCTTTGGTAAAATAAGAGAATTAATGCCGCTATGACAAACCAGAGTTTTTTAGTAACCGGAGGCAAACAACTAAGTGGCGCTATCGAGCCACAGGGCGCGAAGAATGAAGCATTGCAGGTATTGAATGCAGTATTGCTGACTTCTGAGGACGTTATATTGCACAATATCCCGGATATCATCGATGTAGCACTGCATATTCAGTTACTTGAAGGATTGGGCGTTCACGTAGAGCAACTCAGCGCTTCCAGCTTCAGAATGAATGCAGCGGCTGTTAATCTGGATTTTTTAAATTCTGATGATTTTATAGGAAAATCAAAGCGGATCAGAGGCTCAGTGATGTTGCTGGGTGCACTGTTAGGCAGGTTTGGACAGGCATTTTTACCTAAACCCGGTGGTGATAAGATTGGGCGGAGACGTCTGGATACACACTTCCATGGTTTTCAGGAGTTAGGTGCCAGTTTTTTCTACGATCAGGAAAGTGGACTCTATCAGGTCAATGGTAAAAACCTGCGTGGTGCCTTTATCTACATGGATGAGATCTCTGTCACCGGAACTGCTAATATCATCATGGCCGCAGTCTTTGCTGAAGGAATATCCACGATTTACAATGCCGCTTGTGAACCCTATATACAGCAATTGTGCAAGATGCTCAATAGTATGGGGGCTAAGATCTCAGGTATCGGCTCTAATATGCTTATCATTGAGGGTGTGCAGCAACTGCACGGGACGACACATACCTGTCTGCCGGATATGATAGAGATCGGCTCATTTATCGGGATGGCTGCGATGACCCAGTCGGACCTGACGATAAAGAATGTATCTGTTCCCAATCTGGGCCTGATCCTAAATACCTTCCGCAAACTCGGCATCGAGATCATCGTCAATGGTGACGATATCCATGTACCGGCACAAGATGTGTATGAGATACAATCATTTATTGATGGCTCCATCATGACGATCTATGACGCACCCTGGCCGGGATTTACTCCGGACCTGATGAGTGTGGTACTGGTGACAGCCACACAGGCCAGGGGAAGTGTGCTGATCCACCAGAAAATGTTTGAGAGCCGATTGTTCTTTACTGATAAACTGATCGATATGGGTGCGGGTATCATCCTCTGTGATCCACATAGGGCTACGGTTATCGGTCTGGAAAGAAAACACAGACTTAGAGCTGTGAGTATGTCCTCGCCGGATATTCGTGCCGGGGTTGCACTACTCATAGCAGCGATGAGCGCTAAAGGAACCAGTCAGATAGACAATATTCGTCAGATAGACCGAGGTTATACTACCATCGATACCCGACTCAATGCGCTTGGCGCGCAGATAGAAAGGATTGATTATAAAGATTAAGATAGTACGATGACAGACGAACAGATAATCGATATCGGAAAGCAAGTAATATCGCTCGAAGCGAAATGTCTGGAGTCTGTCAGTGCCGGGATTGATTCTTCATTCAGCCGGGCTGTACATGCTATTATTGATGCTTCAGGCAGGGTGGTCATCACCGGGATAGGCAAAAGTGCCATCATAGCCCAAAAAATGGTAGCTACCTTCAATTCAACAGGTACACCGTCCATATTTATGCATGCAGCAGATGCTATACATGGCGATCTGGGGATTATTACAGCCGGTGACATAGTGATTGCTATTTCCAATAGCGGCGAGACAGCCGAGATGCTCGTTTTATTGCCGATTTTAAAACAGAGAGGCAATACGGTTATCGGCATCACAGCCGGTCGTACATCTACTCTTTCGATGCAGTCAGATATAACACTCTACTTACCGGTAGATAAAGAAGCAGATCCCCATAACCTCGCACCGACTAGCAGTACCACCGCTCAGATAGCAATCGGTGATGCACTTGCAGTGGCGCTGATACAATACAGGGGATTTACAGATCAGGATTTCGCACGTGTTCATCCGGGTGGGATACTGGGCAAGCGCCTATACCTCACTGTAGGTGATGCCTGTCGCAATAATGCCAAGCCTTCGGTCTCGCCCGATGCTGATATCCGCCAGGTCATCATAGCGATCAGCAGTGGTCGGCTGGGTGCAGCAGCCGTCGTACAGGACGATGTACTCATGGGTATCGTCACAGATGGTGATCTGCGGCGTATGTTGGAGACCGGTAAAGACATCAATCAGCTTAGAGCAAGTGACATCATGAGCCCTCAGCCGAAATGGATTAACAAGCAGGAACTGGCTGTAGCAGCCAAGGAATTACTTTCTGCCCACAATATCACACAGGTCATCGTCATGGATGATAGCCGCTATGACGGCATACTCCATTTGCATGATCTGATGCGGGAGGGGTTGATATGATGGTGATGTAATTATTACTAGAAAAAATCCTGGAAAAATAACTCCGTGCTTATAATCTAAAATTCAATACCATGAGACAATATCCACTTTTTTTTATCCTGATCGGTCTATCTTGTATCCTGTCGTCTTCATCCTGTGACAAGGAAGATAAGACAAAAAACTGCTGTAACTGTACCGCACCTGAGACGCAGAAAGGTGCAGGAACACTGAGTTTTGAACTCAATGGCAAGGTCTGGAGCCCCTGTGGTAATGACGATAATAAGGTGTATGCCTCTTCTATTATAAGCTCTGACGTACCAGTACTTTCAATTTATATATCAAAGAAATTAATTAAAGGTGATGATGATTGTGGGATTGTTTTATTCCACCCAGCATTAGGTGAACTAAAATATGCACAAGTTTCTGATTTAAAAAATAGATTTACATTTGATCTATACTT
>CAZGKN010000066.1:0-15805 GCA_964525915.1 uncultured Saprospiraceae bacterium
TATCCGGGTCTTCTGCGACTTCATCATCGATTGCTAAGAAATCGACTTTTTCAATTATAGCTGTAGAAACATCAGCCAGTTGAACCGGTGAAGGCATACCGCTGATATTGGCAGAAGTGGAAATCAGTGGAAAACAAACGCTCTGCAAAAGTGTCGAAACCAGGCCACTCTGAGGAATCCGAAATGCAAGATACCCGTCATCCGATTTCAGGTGATCCAATTTGTTTGAAAAACCTCTGGTAATAAATGTCGTAGGGCGGTCATCATATTTTTCCTGAAGCCAATCGATATCCAAGGGCGATACCAGATACGCTTTCACTGAATCAATACTGGCAAACAATGTGATGAAATTCTTTTCCGGTGGCCGTTGCTTGATTGCAGCTATCCGGTTAATACTTTCCGGCAAGAGTGCATTCGCGTGTAATCCCCAGATAGTATCTGTTGGGCACAGTATAACACCATCATTGGAAAGTGTCATTTTTGACGAATTTATTACTTCACGAATCACTTTTTAAAAAATAGACAGATAATGAAATTGAATCTTGGTGCATCACTTTTATTTCCATGTATATTTGTACAATGGAATTGATCCAAATATATACCATTTTCAGGAGAATCGGTGTGATTTTTTGTTTTATTCTTGCATTACCACTTGTTGTAACGGCAAAGCATATCATTGGTGGAGTGATCTATTATGAATATATAAGCAGCCCGGATGCCAATACCAACCGATATAAATTAATCATGTTGATGTACAGAGATTGTCTCCCAGGTCCTGATAAGGCAGATTTTGACGGGCTCAATAACTCACCACAAGCACTTTTCAGTATATATAATGGTACAAAGTTAATAGGAGGAAGTTATGACTTCGGCTCACCGACAGTTAAGCCTATCGAGGTGGATGTGACCAATAAATGCCTGGTCAAACCACCCAATGTATGCGTGGAAGAAGGCAGATATGAATTTACTATAGATTTACCTATATCTACCTCATCCTATACTATCGTCTATCAGCGGTGTTGCAGAAATAATACAATCTCCAATGTCATTCGTCCAGGTGATATCGGGGCTACTTTTTTCGTAGAAATATTGCCGCAGGCTCAATTAGCAAAAAACTCAACACCAACTTTTGACAAATTCCCACCAATTGCCATTTGTTCAGGCTATCCCTTATTTTTTGACCATAAAGGAACTGACAAAGATGGAGATTCACTGACTTACGAGCTCTGTGCTCCGCTAAAAGGGGGAGGAAATATACAGACTGACCCGGGTGTATATAGTTGTTATGGAATTACACCGAGTCCTGACTGTCCCCCGCCTTATGCATCTGTTGACTTTCGTGCACCTTATACGGCGCTAAACCCATTGGGTGGCTCGCCATCGGTTACGATCGATCGGAAGACCGGTTTACTGAGCGGAACTCCAAAGACATTAGGTCAGTTTGTCATGGGGATTTGTATGAAAGAATATCGCAATGGTGTACTGATGAGTGAGGTAAGAAGAGACTTCCAGTTTAATCTCGCCTCTTGTGAACGCACTGTGAATGCACTTTCAGAAATCAATGGTGTAGAATCCAATTCATTTGATATCAAACTCTGTGGCGATACAGTACTTAATATTCTTAATAAAAGTACGCTGGAGGCAAATATCATTGATTACCGTTGGGAATTTTACCACGGTACAGATAAATATACTGCCACAACTAAAGATTTTTCACTTCCCATTTCACTGGGTGTATATACAGGAACAATGTATCTTAATCATGGGCTTCAGTGTTCGGACAGTATGAACTTCAAGGTCCGGGTATTCCCTGATATAAGGGCGGATTTCACCTTTGATTATGATACTTGTTTTGGGAAAGTTATTGATTTTCAAAATAAGTCAGTCAGTGATGCAGGGCCAATCACCGCTACTATCTGGAAAGCAAGTGAAACTGTTTTCGCCAATACATTTAACGCACAATTTAATACACTTGCACCACAGACTTACCAAATGGAAGTGATCGTATCGGATCAAAATCAATGTCAGGACAGTATCTCAAAACCCGTACCCTTCTATCCACTACCAAAAGAGGGCATAGATCCACCGCGCCCGGCGACGGGATGTGAGCCATACTTACATCAATTTGACCCACCAAAGCGATATCTGACATCTGCGTATAGTATAAGCTGGGATTTCGGTGATGGAAGTACCGGCAGTGGTGTCACACCTACGCATCTATATGAGGTTCCGGGGATTTATAATATTCAGATTGATGTTACTAATCCGTTTGGTTGCAAGGTTAGTGGACAGTATCCGCAGGTCATCACTATCCTACAATCTCCCGATGCCGGATTTAGTTTCACTCCAGAGCAGCCTTCCAATTTTGATTATTCGATTGACATAAAAGATGAAAGTGTATTTTCGACCCTCTGGAACTATGTGGTCAGTGATGGTAAGACATACAATATCCCTGATCCTTCACACACCTTCCAGGATACCGGACTGTACACCATCACCCAATACGTCACGGCAAGCAATGGTTGTAAAGATACACTTACAAAGAGAGTAGATGTAGTGCCAAAATATACACTATACCTGCCAAATGCTTTCACACCCGGACTGGATGGGCTGAATGATACATATAAGCCAGCGGGGATTCCATTTGGCATCAAAGCTTACACTATGTATATTTTCGATCGCTGGGGCAATCAACTTTTTAAGACAAATGATTTCCATACCGGCTGGAATGGCAAGGATAAAAATGGACAAAACTTAACACCCGGAACTTACGCTGTCCGGATAATATTCACGCCACCCAGAGGTAAACCAATAAAAATCAACGGAATAGCAGTTCTAATCCAATAAATAGAGTTACTTTTATTAAATTTTTTGATAATATGCGAAGAATAATATTCTTACTACTTATAGTAATACCCAATCTGGCAATTGCAAAACACATCGTCGGAGGGGTAGTGTATTATGAATATCTGTCCAGCCCTTCTCCTTATGTCAATCGGTACAAGATCACAATGCATATGTATAGGGACTGTGTACCTGAGCCAAATAAAGCCGGATTTGAGAATCCACTTATAATGGCTGTTGCAAAGTCAGACGGAACCTATTACCGCAAGCGATTCAACATGGGGAGTCCTGTAGTCACGAAACTTTCCAATGAAATAACAAATAAATGTCTGATACTTCCTCCAGGATTATGTGTGGAAGAAGGTGTGTACACGAATACAATCGATTTACCGATTGATTCAGTGAATAGTTATCTAATCGTTTTCCAGCGTTGCTGCCGGAATGCTACCATATTCAATATCATCAATCCTGGTGATTTTGGAGATACTTTTCTTGCTACTATTACGCCAGAATCACAAAAACTTAAGAATTCGTCTCCGGTTTTCAAAGAATTTCCGCCTATTGCAGTTTGTGTTGATTATGGTCTGGCATTTGATCATTCTGCCACAGATATAGATGGTGATAGCCTCACTTACGAGTTTGTATCTCCTCTTCATGGTGGAGGTAGTGATCCATTTGGTAGTGGTTGCAATGCATTAACTCCAGACCCACCTTGTCTGCCTCCATATACATCACTTACTTACCGTTTTCCATTCAGCCCACAAGACCCTATGGGCGGTAATCCGATTATCAACATCGACCTTACTACCGGGTTTCTATCCGGTAAGCCGGAAATAATCGGACAGTTCGTAGTCGGCGTTAAAGTAAATGAATACAGAAATGGGAAGTTGATCGGTGAAGTTTTCAGAGATTTCCAATTCAATGTAACCGAGTGTTACAGTAATACGCAAGCGCTACTGGAAGATCCAAAGGGCATCATAAACGACAGTATCGTCGTCATCAAATGTGGTGATAACAGGGTAAATATTAAAAATAAAAGTATAACCACCGGTGCATCCATTTTCGAATGGGAATTGTACCTCAACAAACAACCTTTAGTTTACACTACAAAAGACCTCATTATTGATGTAGATACGATAGGTACATTCCCGGGGCAATTGATAATTAACCGGGGTACTGAATGTTCAGATACAGCTTTTTTTACCTTGATTAAAAATAAAAAAACAGTTGCAGACTTCAGTTTTGCCTATGATTCATGCATGGATCGCAGTATATCGTTTACAAATAAAAGTTATGCTGAAGATGGCAATATCATCAAATATGATTGGTCGATAGATGGCACAAAGACTTCAGTCAAAAAGGACTTTGAATCCTATCCGGATTCAAATGGAATATACGATGTTAAGTTGGTGAGTACGAATTCCAATGGCTGTGTGGACAGCATAACCATTCCAGTAAATTATGAATCATATTTTATTGACACACCTGCATTATCCGGAGCTAAATATGGTTGCATACCTTTTATTACCAATCTGAGAGTGAAAAACCTGGACCCTTCTGAATATGACTTCCAATGGTTTATCAATAATGAGCCTATCGGTAAAGGTGAAAATATTAATTATCCGATTGATAAAGAAGGAGCATATACACTCAGTTATCTGATCACAGATAAGCATAACTGCAAACTGAGTGGCATATTGCCTGACAAAATAGAAGCATACAAACCACCAAAAGCCGATTTTGAGATTGCACCTACGGAGATCACAAATCGTAAACCGAATGTCCAGCTAACTGACAAGAGTATTAATGCACGCGAGTGGCAATACAGGATACTTACAGATACACTCAATGGGCCAAATCAAAAGTACAGTTTCAGAGATACTGGCCTTACTGATGTGACACTGATTGTCACTGCAGGTGATAATTGTAAAGATACCCTCACGAAGCGAATTGATGTAGTACCATTCAATTCGATTTATCTGCCAACTGCATTTACTCCGGATTTGGATGGAAAAAATGATGTCTATCTCCCTGCAGGTATCAATAGCTCTTTCACTGAATACCACCTGACTATTTACAGCCGCTGGGGTGATGTAATATTTGAATCAGACAAATGGGATGAAGGATGGAAAGGTACTGATCGACAGGGTACAGTATTACCGGCAGGTACGTATGTAGCAAAAGTAAGTGTCAAAACCAGACGTGGTCAGACGATAGAGAAGACAAGTTCGGTGACACTAATCAGATAGCCGGATAAGTTTGGAGAAAAAATATTAATGATGGGTATGTAAATGATTAGCATGCTCACGGACGATACCTTTGGTGATACTTTGCTTTTCACAAACCAGTATAAATGCCGGGGGAATGTTGCGGAATTCAAAAAAGGACTTGATATTTCCGAATATTTGGGAATAAATCTTTTTTGTCTTCAGGCTATAATGAATCTGCACAAAACGATGATTTTCCTTTAACACATCAAAACTGTGTCCTACGATCGTGTATGTTAAATCCAGCGGAAATACACTAAAAGGCAGGGCTGAGATCACTGCGTCCACCTGATGAAAGCCATACTTCCCAATGACTTCAGGCAACTTCTCAGCGCTGAGATTAATAATCTTAAGCCTGGGGTCATTAATCTTCATCATTTGTTTACAAAACTGTGCATTCACTTCAAATGAAAACAATACAGCATCTGCAGGTAAAGTCTTTAAAATATGACGGGTCATTACACCATCTCCGGCACCTAACTCTACTACAACCTTTGCTTCGCTTATCTTAGCCTGCCTGACTACTCCCCTACTCAAATATCGTGAACTCCGGGTTACGGTTCCTACGGTCTTAAAATGCCGCAAACTCTCTTTCAAAAATGCAAATCGCTTCATATGATATGCTCTCCTGGCCTTTCTCGTTTCAGTCTGTGCTATGCTATTTTCCATCAATTAAAATAGTAATTATTTAAATCCGGATATTTCTGCCGCAGAAAATCCGAAATATCTTTTTTCTCAATCCGGTTATTATCGATGTATGGTACCACATAGGCATCCGGAAAACCTTTACCCTTCAAAATTCCAGCTAATGCCAGTGCTTGTCTGTACGTCGGAAATAACCCGACTAAATACTTATAGATTCCTGATGTGCCCGGTGACTCAATCATCAAATCCGGTTCTGAACCGAAGTTGTCACCTTTGTACATTTGACTAAGACTTATCACCTGAATCCGATAGCTCAGGCCATTCAGTCTGGCCCGGTAATCATAGTAATTATTGAGTTTCAGCATACTATTTACAGCTGGCAATGAATAAGTAGCCTGGAGAGGTAAAGAATCAACATTACTCAAACTAACATCAATCCTTCTGTTCAGGTTTTGCCCGGAAATCACCGGCTTACCTTCCAGTATTATCTTCGCGATCGGATACTGGCTACCTACACTCTGGAGATTTACACGATCGGCTGAAATGCCCTTATCTGAAAGATACGTGATGACCTTATCCATACTTTTTAATTCAAAAAACATCTCAGTAGCTGCCGGGATACTATTGGAAGGAAGGCCATAAATAGTAAAATTGAGGCCAATGGTCGGAAACTTCTTTCCTAAGGCAATCAGCTTATCCAAAGCATTTTTATTATTCTGGATTAAATTCGTTTCATCTGTGCCATAAAAAATAGATTCAATCTTAGGACTGATGACAATTTTGTCATTAGTATCAGTAGCAAATTCCTGATTAAATCTTTTGTAACCCGGAACTTCAGCAAATGAAAGCGGCTTTGATTGTGATATTTGCTCATTCATAGTTTGCTTGAATACCACAGTATATAAATCCATATTACCATATCCCCTTTCCCTGTCAGAGGACAATATAGCGTTTGCCCCATCCGGAGACAAGGTCAACTGAATATCATTAAATGCACTATTGACCGGCATTCCGGCATTCTCAGGAACAGACCAGGTCATAGTCTGATCATCATAATGTGAATAAAAAATATCAAAGCCACCAATGCTTTTCAATGAATTGGAAGCAAAAAACAAAGTGCGTCCATCTTTGGCCAGAAAAGGATATCGTTCATCATAATTTGAATTGATCTTAGCTCCCAGATTTTCCGGTTCAGACCATTTGCCATTATTGCAATGTGTGAAATACAAGTCATATCCACCCAGTCCACCTAACCGAATACTCGAGTAAACGATTAGCGAATCTGTGAAGAAATTAAAATCATTGGCAAAAGGATCTGAATTTATTGGTGGTAAATTATACTTAACGGATGGTACAAATCCTCCTGTATCCGGTAAAGTATTTACCATAAGTTGAATAGCACCTGGGCTTTGCTTTAGACCATAATAAACCGATCTGCCATTCCCATTAAACCCATATAAATACTCATCTGCATTGGTATTGAGCAATTCATTGAGTGGATATGAAGGACTCCAGACGCCTTGTTCGATCTCGGTACCCATCATACTAAATCTATATGGGATAGTAGTACTGTTGATATGTGCGAGGGAGTCAGCTCCGGCAGAGTGATCCTCTTCAGCAGTGAAATATATTTTATCCTTATGATTACGACTCCATACAGGGCCAAACTCTATCAAGGGAGAATTGACATTTTCACCCATATTTTCGACATACGAGTTTGTAGGAATATATACCACACTCCTGCCATTAGTACAGCGCTTCAGATCATCGATTACGGCTCTGTATCTGGGATCTGAGCTATTTGAAATTTTTAGAAAATATTTAAATAAGAGAATTGCCTGATCAAAATTCAATTTATATTGAGCTATCTTTCCCAGATAAAAAGGTGCATCCACATCCTTACTATCACGTTGGTAGAGTGCGGCCAATAAAAGTGTAGCTTTATCGTATTTACCCAGGTGATAATAGGTAATCCCCAGATTCTTCTGTACTTCTGGTGACTCACCTTTCGTATTGAGCAAGGATTCATATTTCTGCTGAGCCAATAAATAATTACCTGAATTAAAATACTGATCCCCTTGTTTTCTGATATGTTTAATGCTATTCTGCCCTTGTAACTCGATGATGTGGCACAAGACACAAACCAGGATTAAAATATCACGAATTACTTTCAGTCTCTTCACGGATGATATTAAATAGCGGCATTAGGATCAAAAGATTCAAGATATTCAGCTACCCGCTTGACAAAGGACCCACCCAGGAAGCCATCGACTACACGGTGATCATAAGCATGTGATAGTATCATCATGTGTCGGACCGCAATGATATCGCCATATTCCTCGGTTTCGATTACTGCAGGTTTCTTACGAATAGCACCAAGTGCCATGATAGCGACCTGGGGTTGGTTAATAATCGGTGTACCCATGTCATTGCCAAAGGTGCCTACATTAGTGACTGTGTAGGTGCCATCCTGTATCTCATCGGGGCGAAGTGCATTTTTTCTGGCGCGCTCAGCCAGATCATTCACCACACCTGCCAAGCCTACCAGATTCATCCTGTCAGCATTTTTAATAACAGGTACGATCAGATTGCCGGAAGGTAAAGCTGCAGCCATACCAATATTGATATTCTTTTTTACTATGATTTTATCTCCTTCTACCGATACATTAATCATCGGGAAGTCTCTGATTGCCTTAACTATCGCCTCAATAAAAATGGGTGTATAGGTTAATTTCTGACCATACTTCTGTTGGAAGGCATTCTTATTCTTATCTCTCCAGCGAACGATATTTGTAACATCTGCCTCTACAAATGATGTGACGTGCGGTGAAGTTTGTTTCGATTTGACCATGTGATCTGCGATTAGCTTTCGCATACGGTCCATCTCGATGATTTCAGTATTTGGTCCTGATTTAATGTCGGAAACAAACACCTGAGATGGGGTTGATTTCTCCTCAGTAGGTTGTACTATTTCCTTTTCTTGCACTGTAGGAGTCTTAGTCTTACTTCTGTTGCTAATATAAGCCATCAGGTCTTGTTTTGTAAGACGACCCCCCTGGCCACTGCCGGGAATCGTATCCAGCTCCTGACGACTGATATGTTCAGCCTGTGCAATATTGCGAACTAATGGACTATAAAAACGATCTTCCCCATTGACATCTGTTGAGTGCTCCACTGGTTTTTCTACGGAAGGTACATAAGGTGGAGTTGCGTGGCTTTCGGTTGGTTGACTTTCATCTGCCTCTGCAGTTGAGCTGCTAACCTTTTGAGTTGATTCAACAGTTTCTGAACCATCATTGGTCTGGATATGTGCAACAACTGTGCCAATCGGAACTACATCATCAACCTGAAAAAATATCTTTGATAAGACCCCATTTACAGGTGAAGGGACTTCGCTGTCCACCTTATCAGTAGCTATCTCCAGCACACTTTCTTCTGCCTCAATTTTATCACCGATGTTCTTATTCCATTTCAAAATAGTAACCTCGATGATACTTTCACCTAATTTCGGCATAATTAATTCAAAAACAGCCATTTATACAAGTTATTATCGTTCAAAACGCACACAAAAATAAAGCAATATTTCCAATCATGCCAATAAATAGCCTGCTTTCTTAATGTGGCAACCTTTTTAATAGAAATATAAATTCTGTCTGTTACTTAATTGAAACAAATATACAGGAATGCCAATGAGTCACCAATCCCAATGAATCAAGGTTTATTAGCTTAAAATAATTTTGTGCCGACCGTGACTATGAACATAGAGTTATTCATCTTTTGTTCTACCAGTGTCTGACTGACATTGCCCGAAATCTGATAAGGTGCATAAGTATTAACATCCTTTGAAAATCTATAGGCGGCGTCCATGTAAAACCGATTTTTGCGATAACCCAGTCCTGCAGCATAGCTGGGATAAAACTTCGTATCTGACTTGAGCCCGTTTTGTTCCATTCCGTATCCGGCACGTATTCTGAAATACTTTCCTAATACCAATTCACCACCGATATTAACTTTTATGGCGTTGGTATAATTATGCTTCACTTCATCATTTATTTGTTTCTCCAGTGCTTTGTCACCCTGATCATTTGATTTGACAGAGACACGTCCTTTCGACAAATCTGACCAGGAAATCTCAGCATTGATAAAACCATTCTTACCCAATATCGAACCCAGTGAACCAATCAGTTTCATCGGTGTATAATAAGTATAATCCACTGTGCCCTCGGGAGAGTCTTTCTTTCCGGTGAAAGGGCCGTCCTTAGTAGTATAATCAAAGACCAAGCCCGTACTAAAGTCTTCTGACTGAACGATGATTGATGGTGAGTGGAATGCAAGTCCCACTGAAAGTGGATTGACGGGTCTGAAAATTACACCTAATTTTCCATTGACTCCCGCACCCGATACGACTTTATGTTCACTGAATTGTAAGCCATCGAATCCCGGCACCTTGTCTCCGGCGTCTGTTTCTGTATAGACTTTATTCTCATTGTACTTACTGACCGGAATCCCGATACTGGCCCCCACCATCAACATTTTTCCTGACTTTAGTGCTCCGCTTATATTAATCTCCGAATACTTTGTCTTACTGCTAACAGACTGATATTTCTTCAAGGCTACACTCTCATACCCCTGATAATCATAGCTCCAGCTCCCATCAGTATTCTGATCGATCAACAGATAAGTATCATAGGCCAATCCTGCTTCATAGTTATCCAACTGATCTTTATTCAGGCCATTAGCCAGGGCGGCAAATCGCTGTGTAATCGAGCCTTTGCTTTCACCGGAAAAATTAAAATTTCCCTGAGAGGTCTGATAGGCATTATAACCGATGCCAAAGACAAATTTGTTTTGTTCACCATTTTCACGCGGAGAAGCAAAGACTAAACCTATAGTTGGAACATGAAAACGAACACTTAATTCGTCAGCTTCCTGATTTTGACCGCCGACAGGTGAAAGTGTGCTTGAGATATTCTTAAATCCCAGGCCGGCAGATATCATAAAGTCAGAGAAACTGAATTGAGCCAGTCCAGCCGGATTACCCGATGCATTGGTATAGTCAGCGCCAATGGCATTCAGTTGGGTATTGGTACCCATACTTCTGGCTGTACCTATGAGATGGAGGTTTGAAAGCCTGTAAATGTCATTTGAAGTCTGAGACTGCGCTGCTATCGCCAGCGAGATCAATAAAACAGAACAAATTATTCGGAGCTTATTCATGGTATTGCTTTCTAGGTAAAATAAAAATGAGGCGGCTCCATAAATATAAGTCGCCTCATCTACTAATATGAAAATATGATATCTTTCTAAGTTTTATCTGCCAGATCTGCCGGAGCTGCTTCTTTCATTACCACTGCTTCGAGAACTGCTACCGGAATCACTTCTGCCACTGTTGAAAGAGTTATTACTACTATCATTTCGTGGTGCATTCCAACTACGATTTCCTGAATCGTTAGATCGTGATTCCTGACGTGCCGGTTCGGATCTCCTGGGCTGTGAAGGGATAGGCGCAGCGTCATTATTTCTGCTTCTTTGCCCTCTATCTACCCGATTATCTCTGGTCCGTGTATCATCCATCCGGTTTGACCGGGTATCATTATATTCAGGATTCGTCCTGGGTGTAGTACCTGTACGTGGTGAGGAATTCGCATTTCTGTCTTCGCGCGTAGTGGTAGTTCGGGTACGTGTATTATTCTGTCTGATCTCGACATCGTCACCTCTTAACCCACCGGTACCGGGATTAGTTACCACATTACCTCTGCGTGAACCATAGACTTTAGTCTCAGTATAGCGGCCATCATTATAATTCCCATAATTATTGGCATAATAGTATGGATACCCACCATAATAACTACCATATCCACCATATCCACCATAGTAACAATAAGGATTGCTGTACCAGCCATAAGAAGGATAATATCCATAGTAGCTATTAAAAGCCATGTAGTCATAATAATATGGATTATAATTCCACCAGAAACGATCGCGATAAAATTGATTGTATCTCCAGTAGGAAGGTGTGCCAAAATAAAAACTCACTGAAGGACTATAGCCATAGTTATTCCAACCAAAGTCATCATAATAAAAAGGTGAATAATAGTTATTGTCATGGAATCTCCTTATCCGATCCGAATAATAATATTCATCATCGCCATAAAAACTACCACCTGAATCATAGTTATAGGCATTATCATCATATCCATTATCCGAACTGAAAGTACTGCCACTTTTTTCATTACCATAATCACTGGTGGTGGTATTGTCTGCATAGTCATCCTGAACATAATTGCTCTGTGAAGATGCGGTATAGCTTTCAGGTACCTGATCCTTTGTATCATCGAAATAAACATCATCATATTGGGCGCGCGCACTGAAGCTAAGTAATAACATCAGCACTAATGCAGGTACGATTTTTATAAACCTTTTCATTTTCATTTTTTTATAAATTAATATGTGTTTCATTCTTTCAACAGCTAAATTATTACTTTTATCCCTTGAAACCTGTTAAATATATTAAAATATTTACAAACCGGAAAGTTAAAATATGAGTAAAGGAATTACCCCGAGGGAGGAGAATTATTCAGCATGGTACAATGAGATTATCCTGAAAGCAGGTCTGGCAGAGCATTCTGAGGTAAAAGGATGCATGGTAATCAAGCCCTACGGCTTTGCTATTTGGGAAAAAATGAAAGACAAATTGGATTCAATGTTCAAGGAGACCGGACACGTGAATGCCTATTTTCCACTATTCATACCGAAAAGTTTTATGAGTCGTGAAGCTGAGCATGTCGAGGGTTTTGCGAAAGAATGTGCCGTGGTCACTCATCACCGGCTAAAAGTAGATCCCGAGGGAAATGGACTGATCGTCGATCCGGATGCTAAACTGGAAGAGGAATTAATCGTGCGACCTACTTCAGAAACCATTATCTGGAATACTTATCGCAACTGGATTACATCCTATCGTGATCTACCTTTATTGATCAATCAATGGGCGAATGTCGTTCGTTGGGAGATGCGTACACGTTTATTCCTGCGTACCACTGAGTTTCTCTGGCAGGAAGGCCATACTGCTCATGCCACTAAGGATGAAGCAATTGCAGAAGCCAGACAGATGCTCGATGTATATGCCACTTTTGCTGAAGAAACAATGGCCATGCCGGTAATTAAAGGAGTAAAATCTGAATCCGAGCGATTTGCCGGAGCTGATGATACCTATACGATAGAAGCGCTTATGCAGGATGGCAAGGCACTACAGGCAGGTACATCGCACTTCCTCGGACAAAATTTTGCGAAAGCATTTGAAGTGCAATTCTCAAACGAAAATAATGAATCGGAATATGTATGGGCTACTTCCTGGGGTGTATCGACTCGTCTGATCGGCGGGCTCATCATGACCCATTCAGATGATCATGGATTAGTGTTACCACCAGCCCTGGCACCATTGCAGGTAGTTATCGTACCTATACCGAAAGGGGATGAAAAAATCGATGCTATTGCTGCAGATATCATTGCACAACTAAAAAAACAAGGTATTACTGCCAAATATGACAATGACGAACGACAAAGACCAGGGTTCAAGTTTGCCGAATATGAGATGAAGGGTGTTCCCATCCGGATTGGTATCGGGCAACGGGATCTGGCAAATAATGAAGTAGAAGTGGCGCGCAGGGATACATTTGAGAAAAAACAGGTAAATGTTGACTCACTTTCTACAGAGATTCCGGCACTTTTGGACCAAATACAACAAAACTTATATCAGAGAGCACTGGCTTTCAGGGAATCCAATATCCATGAAGTGAGCAATAAGGAAGAATTTAAAGCGGCTTTAGAAAAAGGCGGCTTCATCAAAGCCTATTGGGATGGCACAGCAGAGACTGAAGAGCAGATAAAACAGGAGACAAAAGCAACGATACGGTGTATTCCATTGAGTTTTGCACCTTCTGAAGGAAAATGTTTCTATACAGGAAAGCTATCAAATCAACAGGTATTATTTGCGATAGCGTATTAAAAACAGAGAAATAATAAGATGAATACATTTGAAATAACCGGTACATTACATAAAAAGTTTGATACAGAATCAAAAACAGCCACATTTCAGACCCGCGAATTTGTAATATTAGTGGCAGATGACCGTTTTCCACAGTATATTAAATTCCAATTAGCACAGGACAGAGTCGGTATCATCGATGCTTATCAGGAAGGCAATGAGATAAAAGTCCATTTCGACCTGAGAGGCAGAGAATGGCAAGGTAAATATTTTACCAATCTCAATGCCTGGCGGGTAGAGGCCGGTAGTAATCAGACTGCTGCATCATCATCGGCTGATCAGGAGCCAGGCCCTTCGCCTTTTGATCTGGATAATGCAGATGATGATTTACCCTTTTAAGTAATAGAGATAACTGTGAGAAATCTCATCCTACTCTATTTGATATTACAGACGCTATCGCTCAGCGGTCAAAACCAATCCGGCGATGTGATTACCGCCTTTGGCATCACCTACTCGGAAGACTATACTGACTGGAGTCTCTATGGTCAGACAGAAGATCCGGAAGGAAATTTGAAAATCAAATGGATCTACCAGAATGACTGGTCAGAATGGGTGTTTCGTTTTGATGAGATCACAGGTCAGATCAAGTTAAGGTCAAAAAATGATCCCAATATCTGGGAACTCCGAAGCGGCGGAAAAGTAATTACGATGAAGACCATCTATCCGGGGGATTTCAATCAGTGGCGCATCACTGACGATACATACACTATCACTTACAAGACTAAATATACGAATGTATATGATGGATGGGTGATGGATTCGAGAGATGGCGGATCCTTTCAGGTATATACCCAATGGGAAATGGATCCCCGTGACTGGATAGTGGATGATAGCGCGACAGATAAAATCAGTTTCACTTATAAAATGGCGATGATCTTTCTGAGTAGTTATTACTCGTCTCCGAAGTATTGAAGCCCAAAACCAATTTTCTACTTCAAACGACTCTTTTTATACCCTCTTTTATTATTCAAGTATGAGAATGCAGATTATACAGAATAATATATTACCTTTGTCGCCGCTAATCAAGATCTTAATGATCGCATTTGGTAACCATTTTAAAATCAAACATGAGTAATTATTTATCAAAAGAGAAAGTCTCTGAAATTTTCACCCAGTACGGTGGAGAATCAAAAAACACCGGTAGCATCGAGGGTCAGGTAGCTTTATTTACCTATCGGATAGAGCAAATGTCACAACATCTGAAATCAAACAGAAAAGACCATTCCTGCACACGTTCATTATTGGCATTAGTGGGCAAGCGTAAGCGACTGTTGACTTACCTGATGAAGAAGGATATCGTAAAGTACAGGGAGTTAATAGAAAAATTAGGAATAAGAAAATAAACAAGAAAATGTCCAGAGATATCGTTTCTACCTGGACATTTTTGTTTTTCTGTCGGCATTACTCCTTCCCGGCTACACACATTTAGAACATATAAAATAATCAAACGCTATGGGTAATCAAACCCCGATCACACAATCTTTTTATCTGCCCGATGGAAAAGAAGTAATCTTAGAAACCGGTAAATTAGCAACACAGGCCGATGGCTCAGTGATGGTACGTATTGGTGATACAATGATACTGGCTGTCGCTACATCTGCTAAAAAAGCTAAAGAAGGACAAGGTTTCTTCCCGCTTTCAGTCGATTATCAGGAGAAATTTGCTGCTGCAGGACGCATTCCAGGTAATTTTTTCCGTCGTGAGGCGCGCCTTTCCGACTATGAAGTATTAGTAAGTCGTCTGGTGGACAGAGCTGTAAGGCCTTTGTTTCCAGATGAATATATGAACGAAACGCAGATCATCATTAATCTGATTTCGGGTGAGAAAGAAACTTTGCCGGATGCTTATGCAGCATTGGCAGCATCAGCAGCATTGAGTATCAGTGATATTCCATGGGCCGGTCCGATATCAGAAGTCCGGGTAAGCCGGATCAATGGTGAGTTTAAAATCCACCCGGACAAGACTGAAAATGAATCATCTGACCTCGATCTGATCGTCGCAGCAA
>CAZGKN010000067.1:0-503 GCA_964525915.1 uncultured Saprospiraceae bacterium
GGTATGATGAAGTATACGATCATTGATACCCAGGGTAATGCAATACAACAGGGCAAGACAACTTCAGGCGATCAAATCTCTATAGATCAACTGAATGCCGGCACTTATTACATACAGTGGACCTATAAAATAGATAATAAAATACAAAGTAATATCAGCAAATTCATCAAGATACAATAATTAGAAATTTTCCGGCGATTTTTACACAGAGCACCTCGCTGAGGTGCTCTGCCTTTTTTAAATTAATCAAGAATAAAGCAACGATTCAGCTCAGTGACAATGGACACTAAAGGGGCAGGTGTTAAACAAAAAAATGAATATGGTCAAATTTATTTCCGAAAAGTATTCTATGATTTTCTAAAGTTTAATCCTGATTAAATACTTTTAGTTATTCAGATAATAAGATTGTCTGATTGCACTATGCTTCACTTTATACTTAGTATTAGACTCAGATGGCGTTTATAATAGGTTTATGGTAGTTAGTCGATGAATATTGTATTCTG
>CAZGKN010000067.1:513-15178 GCA_964525915.1 uncultured Saprospiraceae bacterium
CGATAATTCGCTTTGCTTCATTTTTTTGTGTAAATTTGAAAATATTATAGGCATCAGAGATCAACTGCCAGAAATAATTCAGTAAATATAAAAGCAGGCATAATGTATCGAATATTGAAATCTATTGACAAATACCTGTACAAGGATCTCATTTTTTCCCCGAAATATCGTATAATGCGACATGTGATCTATTGGGTATTACATACATTTGCCTGGGCTGCTTTTTGGGTGGCCATAGGCTCTCCGGGTAGTTTTCTTATTGAAGTAAATAATATGGCTTTATGGATACCGATATTTATCTTATATAGCTATCCATTGGCTTACTGGGCAGTACCCCGATATTTATTAAATGGTAAGATTCTCGAATTCCTCTTATTGGGTTTTTTATGGGGGATAGCCGGAATGTATTTAGAAGTTGGGTATAAAGATTATATAATCATTCCATTACAGACAATGATGCATCCGGAAAATGTATTGCCCCGGGGGCCTCTGGCATTTTGTTTCCTGTGTATTACTACATCTGCAGCCATACCTATCCTGATTCAGTTTTTTAAACATTGGAGCATCAAACAACAAGAATGGCTAAATGTGCAGCAGGAAAAATTTACGACGGAGCTCAAGCTACTTAAAGCACAGGTGCATCCGCATTTTCTATTTAATACGCTGAATAATATCTATTCTTTTGCACTGGATAGTTCACCGAAAACACCGGGAATGATATTGAAATTATCCAATCTGCTGAGTTATATGCTTTATGATTGCCGTACTGATGAGGTACGTCTGGAAAAGGAGCTGGACATCATGCAGGATTATATAGCTTTGGAAAGTGAGCGGTATGGCGATAAAATTGCGATTTCATGGAATGTATCAGGGGATATCAGCGATCAGTTTATTGCGCCACTGCTTTTGTTGCCGTTCATCGAAAATGCATTTAAGCATGGAACGTCAGACCAAATAGAACAAAGCTGGCTTAAGGTAAATATTGCGTTTTATAATCATATTCTGGAAGTAAGAATCTCTAATAGCAAAAACACCAGTACACTCGTTGATAAAAAAGGTATAGGAATAGCAAATATTAAAAAGCGCCTTGCATTCACCTATCCGGGCCATCACAGCTTAAAAATAAACGATACAGGAAATACTTTCGATATATTCATGACGATCGACTTACCGGGTATGGTAGTTAATTCTGAACCGGGCACACTCATCTTCCAAAGACCTAAATATGAGGCTCAATTATCTGCTTATTGATGATGAGCCTCCGGCATTAAAAATCCTGACCCGCTATATCAATGATATCGGTGGAATGGAAATCGTAGGCCTTTGCGCCAATGCCATTGAAGCCCTGGAAGTGCTGCGCAGGAATAGAGTTGATGTAATCTTCCTCGATATAAAGATGCCCCGGATGTTAGGTACAGATTTTTTACGCAATCTGACTTTCCCACCAAAAATAATATTTGTCACTGCCTACAGAGAATATGCAGTGGATGGCTTCGAATTAGATGCAGTGGACTATTTGGTTAAACCTGTATCTTTTGACAGATTTGTCAAAGCGGTTACGAAACTCAATCGCCTGTTTGTTGCTGAGACTATTAAAGTAGAGGAAACTTCTATAAATGAAGTACACAATTTTATTTACCTGAAGGTCGAAAAAGAGATGCGTAAGATATTTATTAATGATATTTTCTACATTGAGAGCCTGAAAGACTATATAAAAGTTTTTTTTAATGCCGGTAAATATTTACTGGTAAAACAATCCATTTCTAACATGGAGAAATTACTATCACCACATCACTTCTTACGTGTACACCGATCTTTCATTATCTCAATGAATAAAGTATCGGGATATAATAATACATCTGTACTTCTCGCTGATGTTGAGATTCCTATAGGAAGATTATACAAACAAGTAGTAATGGAGCATTTGCAAAATCATTGATTAATGTAAAAATGCGCTGTCTGTAAGCCTGTGTATTTAGCACCAGTACAGGCTGTCAGGATACAGAGTTTATCCTGGTACAGGTGAAGAACCAGAATGCACAGGATGAACCACAGTTGGAAACACGTACAGGTAAGTACGTATAGGTATTCCCGAATCCGGCGAAAGAAGTGATCCGTCTGGATGACAACTATACCGGCACGATGAACTATATGATCATTGATGCTCAGGGTAATGCAATACAACAGGGCAAGACAACTTCCGGCGATCAGATCTCAATAGATCAACTAAATGCTGGAAGTTATTACATACAATGGACTTATAGCATTGATGGTAAATTGCAGAGCAATATCAGTAAATTTATCAAAGTGAAGTACGGATTAATTTTTTGGTAGAATATAGAGAGCAGTCCAATTGGGCTGCACTTTTTTTGTTCTGAACATTCACATCTGCTCACGACCCGAAATCTAATCCGCCTTATTCGTTAATTGATAGACATTCTGGTACCTCAGATATTTTTTTAAAAAATTTAACAAAATACTGATGACTATTTTATAGACCGACCTATGACTTATAAATAAATGGCCTACTCACAAATAAAACTATTGCTTATGAAATGACAGGTATATAGAATTTCTATTGTCAGTACTATTAAATCCGAAATGGAAATTCTTTCTAATAAAATATATAACAATATTTTAAACATATAAAACTAAATCAATATGAAACAATTAAACAATTTTCTGTACAGGCTGAATCCTATGTAAGGAAAGAGCCATATTGCCATTTGGTCGCTCTGCATTTATTCAGTTTGCTACATTTTTAAGATGCGTCTTATCAGAAATTACGTCATATGAGACTTGGTAATAATCGTGCCCTACCTTGTACTTCCCGGAACACTATTGACATCAATTCACGATAAATATTTGATTTCTTCACAACGTGCTATATTCCTGGGAAAGTCAACGATACTAACTATTCAATCAGCTTTTATCCCAGTTGACAAGAAGGAGGGTTTTATATGCTTTTTTATAAATTTAGGTAAATAATTACGATTTGGTGTATTAAAAAATAGGTTTAGTAAATATTTACACACGGATTAATGAGAATTCAAATATTTTTTATTATTATTGTTCAAACTTAAAATTATTTAAATCATGAAAGTGAAAGTACTTTTTCAAAAATTTTTACTACTCTGTATTTTAATTATTTATATAGCAATAGGTCTGAACGGTCAGACTGCAAAAAGGCCATCAGATAATATATTACGAAGTGCCCTGCTCCAGCCAAAACAGGAAATGGTGTTGACTGCCAACGACTTAAACTATGAGTTGACTGATTATTACACCAGCAAGAAAAGCGGGGTAGAACACGCCTATTTACGACAGACATATCTGGGTCTGGAAGTTATAGGTACAGAATCGTCTGTACATATTCTACCTGATGGTAAGGTTTTGTCAGTTTCAAATAAGTTTGTAAGCAGCATTATGAAGCGTGCAGACAAAGCAGCAGCTGCACCAAAGATTGATGCTGTACAGGCAGTGAGATCAACCGCTCAGCAATTAGGTTACAATATTACTAAAGAACTGAGAACTGTTTCTATGGGCAAGACTGCTGACCGCAAATCAATCATCAGTGATGGTGGTTTCTCACTCAGTAATATACCTATAAGATTGATGTATTATTTGAAAGAAGATGGTACACTTGAACTGATATGGGATTTATCGATTGAATCAATCAATAAGACAGAATGGTACAATGTCAGAATAAGCGCAGAGACAGGGAAAATAATTGACAAGATCAATTGGGTTAGTTCTTGCAATTTTGGCTTAGATCATCAGCACGAATTATTACCACATATTGAACATAACACAATACAATCTGATTTACATAGCACAAATTTCAATCCACTTACTATTTTAGGCAGTTACAATGTATTTGCCATGCCTCTGGAGAGCCCTTATTATGGCGATCGGACATTACTCAATGCAGATGATATAGTAGATCTGAATGCTTCACCATTTGGGTGGCATGATACTGATGGTATCTCTGGACCCGAGTACCAGACTACCAGAGGAAATAATGTAAATGCTTATGAAGACGGAAATAATCCGGGTTTTCAACCGGATGGTGGAAGTAATTTAATTTTTGATTTCCCATTTGATTCTGTTTATTCCAACGGTAATCAATCAGAATCGGCTGCGATTACCAATCTTTTTTACTGGAATAATATCATCCATGATGTATTTTATGAGTATGGCTTTGATGAGCCCGGTGGAAATTTCCAACAGAACAATTATGGTAATGGTGGTCTTGGAGTAGATTATGTCCGGGCTGAAGCTCAGGATGGGAGTGGTACGTGTAATGCCAATTTCGCTACCCCACCGGATGGCCAGCTACCGAGAATGCAGATGTATATCTGCGGGAGCAAAGATGGAGATTTTGACAATTTAGTCATTGTCCATGAATATGGACATGGTATATCTAATCGACTAACCGGTGGACCTTCAACTACCAGTTGTCTGAGTAATCAAGAACAGATGGGTGAGGGATGGTCTGATTTCTTTGGTCTGATGATGACTATGGATTCGTCAGACATGGGCCCTGATTCCAGAGGCGTAGGTACTTATTTGTTTGGGCAAGGCCCAAACGGTTATGGAATCCGGACCTATCCCTATTCTACAGATATGAATATCAATCCTCATACCTATGATGCTATCAAGACCGAAGTTGCTCCTCATGGTGTAGGCAGTGTTTGGTGTGCTATGCTATGGGAAATGACATGGGAATTAATCGATGAATATGGTTTTGATCCGGATATCTATAATGGAACCGGAGGGAATAATATGGCACTTAATCTGGTAGTGGAAGGCCTTAAGTTACAACCCTGTAGCCCGGGATTCGTTGATGGTCGTAATGCCATATTATTGGCAGATCAAATGCTATATGGTGGTGCAAACCAGTGTCTGATCTGGGATGCTTTTGCGAAGAGAGGTTTGGGATACAGTGCCAATCAAGGATCTTCTACCAGTAAGTATGATGGCACCCAAGCCTTTGATTCGCCTTATGATGCACCCGCATTTGTAGCGCCTGCTGATTTGTGTCTGAGTCATCCCATATTGTTTGGATTAAGTGGCGGGACTCCTTTCGGTGGCGTTTATAGTGGGCCGGGTGTTACTGATGATGGTAATGGTGCAACCTACTCTTTCGATCCTCTAACTGCCGGAATAGGTATTCATACTATTACTTATTCTGTCCCTGCGTCAGCATGTGGTCCTGCCTCAACATCCAGTGATGATATAGAGGTTACCATCCCATTAACTATAGATTGTCCGGCGGATATACAAGTAACAGCTCCTCAAGGAGAATGTGAAGCAATTGTTACCTATAATTTACCAATTTTTAACAGTACTTGTGGTGATAATGTCGGAGATATTGAGAATTTTGATACAGTTTCGGCCCCGCTATTTCCAACCGGCTGGAATACCACGACCGATCAGGGCACTTCCAATAACTGGCTCACTGTTATCAGTCAATCTTCTTCCGCGCCTAATTCAGCTTTTGCAATGGATTTGAATTCAGTTAGCTTATCTTCTCTCACTTCGCCAACTTATGACATCTGGAGTGATAGTGCAAAACTCTTGTTTAATTTGTTTTATAATATAGAGAATACTTTTGATGGTGTTGTATTGGAATATTCAAAAAACGGAGGGCCATGGAGTGATATATTGTCAGGCGGAGGTACTTTTATAAGTATTCCGTATAATTCAACATTATCCACTAGTTTTGGAAATCCATTAGGAGGCCGGCAAGCGTGGACAGGCAATAGTGCTGGTTTTAAAAATGTTAAAATAGGACTGAATCCGACCCTCAATGGTGAATCTGTTCAGTTTAGATGGAGGATGGGATCTGATAATAGTGTTGGAGTACAAGGTGTTTGGTTGGATAATGTCCAGGTGGATGGATCCAAGCCCCCAGCGTCTATTACGCAGACTGCAGGTTTGCCCTCAGGGAGTTATTTTCCTGTAGGAACCACAGTGAACAGCTTTTCAGTAGAGAATCTTCATGGTGATTCGGTATCTTGTTCATTCAATGTAATAGTTGATGGTAATGGATCACTTTCTATTGATGCTACCGCCACTCCAAATCCTATCTGCGTGGGGGATACACTGAATCTTAGTGTCACTGCCGGCGATACCTATTCATGGACAGGACCGGATGGGTTTATCAGTAGTCTACAGAATCCGGTAATTGCCAATATTCAAACTAATCAGGCAGGTACATATTATGTAACGGTAACTTCTTCCAACTGTACGAGTACAGGTAGTGTATCAGTTACTGTTAATCAGAGCCTGACAGTAACAGCTACAGCAACACCAAACCCGATCTGTTTGGGTAGCACACTCAATCTGGGAGTTACAGCGGGTGATTCTTATTCATGGACAGGACCAGATGGATTTACAAGTAGCGTTCAAAATCCGATAATTTTTAATTTTCAATCCAACCAGACTGGAACTTACTATGTCACAGTTACTTCATCAACAGGATGTACAGGAACCAGTAGTGTTAGTGTTACTTCCAGCCCATCTCTTATAGTTACAGCCTCGGCTACTCCGAATCCAATTTGCTCTGGTGGCACGCTTAATCTGGGAGTTACAGCAGGCGATTCCTATTCCTGGACAGGTCCGGATGGTTTTACCAGCAATATACAGAATCCATTAATTACAAACATTCAGACCAATCAATCCGGCACTTATTTTGTAACAGTCACTTCATCTTCCGGTTGTACCGGAACAAGTAGTGTTAGTGTCACTGTAAATCCAGTGCCCCCAGCCACAGTGACAGCAACACCAAATCCACTGTGTGCCGGCGAGACACTCAATCTGGGCACTACATCGGGAGCCTCATACTCCTGGACAGGCCCGGATGGATTCACCAGCAATGTGCAGAATCCTGTGATTTCTGACATCCAGACTAGTCAATCCGGCACTTATGCCGTTACTGTTACTTCATCCGCAGGATGTATAGGAGTAGGAACTGTGGATGTAACTGTCAATCCGGCACCGGATGCTGTAGCAACTCCATCGACACAGACGATTTGTTCCGGCAATTTGATCACTACTATAGTACTGAGCAGTAGTGCCAACGGCGCTACTTTCGACTGGACACGCGATAATACATCAAATGTTACCGGTATAGCTACAAGTGGCAGCGGGAACATCAGTGGTACACTTACGAATAATACCAACACGATTCAAACAGTAGTATTTACTATTTCACCGACAGCTAATGACTGTGCAGGCACACCGATAACCGCGACAGTGACAGTAAAACCGGCCCCAGATGTCATCGCCAATCCGACCAATCAGACGATCTGCTCGGGTTATGCCATCACTACAATTGTGTTGACCGGCAGTGTTGGTGGATCGACATTCGACTGGACGCGCGATAATACTTCAAATGTTACCGGTATAGCTACAAGTGGCAGCGGGAACATCAGTGGTACACTTACGAATAATACCAACACGATTCAGCTGGTAACATTTACCATTACGCCGACAGCGAATGGCTGCGGAGGTACACCAATCACAGCAACAGTAACCGTCAATCCGGAACCACATGCAACAGCCTCGCCATATACTCAGACCATTTGTTCTGGCAGTACGATACAGAATATAGCATTAACCAGCAGTGTTGTTGGCACTACTTTTAATTGGACTCGAAATAATACGGTCAATGTAACCGGTATAGCATCCAGTGGAACTGGTAACATCAGCGGCTCACTGACTAATACGACTTATACGATACAGACAGTGACGTTTACGATCACACCAACAGCAAATGGTTGTGTAGGATATCCGTTGACAGCGACAGTAACAGTGAATCCGACACCAGATGTAACACCTACACCATCGGATCAGGAGCCATGCTCCGGTAAACCAATTACACCAATTACCATGAGTGGACAAGTATCAGGAACTACCTTCCTCTGGACTAGGGATATGCCACAAATCACTGGTATAGCCTTATCAGGAAGCGGTACGATCAGTGGTACACTGACCAACAATGGTAACGCACCGGTTACTGTAACCTTTACCATCACACCTTGGGCGAATGGCTGTGCAGGCACGCCAGAAACAGCAACAGTGACAGTATATCCATCACCACATGCAGTAGCCGAAGCAGCACCAAATCCCGCCTGTGAGGGCGAGCTAATGTGGTTCAATGCGACTGGTGGCGTACAATACCACTGGAGCGGTCCAGGTGGTTTCACCAATGATGAAGGCCGATTTGGGCGTCACATGGAATTGAATATGGCTGGCACATACTACGTAACTGTAACTAACAGCAATGGCTGTACATCGACAGCGAGTATATCTGTATCAGTAAAAGCGACACCTGTACCCACAATCAGTATCAGCCCGAATCCGGCTTGTACCGGCAATACGGTCCAACTGAGCGCTACAGGTGGTACCAGCTATAATTGGAGTGGCCCGAATGGATTTACCTCGACTCAACAGAATCCGGTCATCACTAATGTCAACCTCTACCATACTGGCACTTATACAGTTACAGTAACCGGTGCTAATAGCTGCACAGCTTCAGTTTCCACAGACCTCAGAGTAAATCAGACTCCGGTAGGCAAAGCCTGGTTTGATACTAAAACAGCATGTACCGGCAGTACATTACAGCTATATGCCGATGGTGGTGGTACCTACCAATGGACCGGTCCGGCAGGATTTAGCTCTACCCAGCAGAATCCGACCCGTGCTAACCTGAATTCTACACATAGTGGCATCTATACGGTAGTTATTACAGGTTTGTATGGCGGATGCACATCTAGTTATTCGGTAAATGTACAAGTACACCCACTACCTGCGGTGACCGCCTGGACGACTACGCCTGAAGTATGTGAGGGTGATGCAGCCTACCTGTTTGCCAGTGGAGGCAGTACCTATCAGTGGACTGGACCGTATGGTTATCAGAGTAGCTTCCAGAATCCGATCGTATATAACATACCGGCCTACATGGATGGCATCTATACAGTAACTGCATCCAGTGAATATGGTTGTACCGCAACATCATCAGTGTATATCGACGTACAGACGGTTAATGCCATAGTCAATGCAACACCGAATCCGGTACCGTATGGCGGTACGCTATATCTGACCGCATCCGGTGGAACATTCTATCAGTGGACAGGGCCAAATGGTTTTTACTCATACCAGCAGAATCCGGTCATCTATAAATTTACGCTGGTGAATGCAGGCCTGTATTCTTGTGTAGTCTCTACCAATATTGGCTGCCAGGATACTGAGATCATTCTGGTACAGGTAAAAAACCAGAATGCACAGGATGAACCACAGTTGGAGACTCGCAGTGGCAGATATGTTCAGGCTTTCCCTAATCCGGCCAAAGATGTGATCCGACTTGATGACAACTATGCTGGCATTATGGACTATACGATTCTGAATACTCAGGGTGACATCATACAACAAGGTAAGACGACTTCCGGTGATCAGATCTCAATAGATCAATTGAATGCCGGCTCTTATTACATACAGTGGACTTATACCGTAGATGGTAAATTGCAGAGCAATATCAGCAAGTTTATCAAAGTGCAGTAAGAATTTAAAATTGTAAAGATTCAAAGGGCAGCTCAATTGGTCTGCCCTTTATTTTTTATCTAATTAATACATATTTGTCAATGTAATACATAATACATTGAGAACAACATAAAATACAATGACTTAATTAACTGCATATGTTAATAATTAACATTCATTAATAAAATTATTTATTTTAATGGCTTATTTTATTTTTTACTGATTAATAAAATACATGGTTTAATTAAAAATATTATATATGACTGAAACTTACTAATTAAATTACTATCTCAATTCTTATTAAGTATTAAAGGAGTTTGCTGAAAATCCTTCAAAGAGTAAGCAATAAATAAAGTATCATGAAATTTATAAAGTCATTAATTTGCCTGTATTTCGTATTGGCAATGAGTTTAAATCTAAGTGCCCAGTGTAATTTCGCTGCTGGTAGTGGATATGGTTCAGGAGTAGCACCAACCGGATGCGCTCCGGTTACTTTGACAACTTGTGCGTATTATAATGAATATAGCACTGTTACAACAATGGTAGCGGGAACTACCTATACCTTTACTGCAAGTGCTTCGCCTTCAGTATCAGGACCATTTACATTTGGTGTATATAACAGTAATGTAATCGGCACACCACCTGTTGCATGGACTTCAGCAGCAGCTTATCCGATGAGTATTACCTATACGCCATCTGTTTCCGGCACATATTATGTTTCTTGTTTTTATGGGGGTGGTGCATGTTCACAAACTAGCTCTACCTGTCATACCTATACAGTATCCTGTTCCTCATGCACTGCACCTCCGCCGGCAGGAGTACAACCCAGCACTGCACCAGTAGCGCAAAATTCAATAAACAATCAGGTACTCAGGGTAGATCTGACGGCTTGTGCTGCTTCGACGGTGACAGCGTTAAATCTAAGCACTTCTGGATCTACCTACCCGGTAACCGATATCACTGCTGCTAAGGTTTATTATACCACTACTCCGACCTTCAGCACCTTGAATCAATTTGGTTCAACTATCAATAATCCAAATGGTGCGATGGTATTTTCTGGGTCTGCCAGCATTAATTCCGGTGCCACCGGTTATTTTTGGTTAGTATATGATATCGCTCCAGGAGCCCTTATAGGTAATGTTGTTGATGCGTATGCCTTCTCAATTACAAGTAATAGTGTACCTATTACAGTAGTACCAGCCAACCCAACTGGTAACAGAACGATTCAGGGTGTACCATCAAATGATAATTGCAGCAATGCAATTGATCTAACTGTAAATAGCGGTGATATTTGTTATTCTTCACAAAATGGAAATACCTATTTTGCGACACAAAGTTCGGAAACAGCACCAACCTGTAGTACAACTGGTATAAATGATGATGTCTGGTATAAATTTACAGCTACGTCAACTACACATTTTATTTCAGTTAATTATTCCGACAATGCTACAACTACTCAGGTTTATAGTGGCGCATGTGGCTCATTGGTCGCAGTTAGTTGTTTTGCCGGATCATATGGCAATTCCAATATCTTATTGACTACCCTGACTCCTGGAAATACCTATTATGTGCGAGTTTACAGTACAACGTCTACAGCAGGAACATATTCAAACTTTAATATTTGTGTTTCGACACCCAGTGTACCAACTAATGGAAATTGTGCCAGCGCAATTGAATTACCCTGCGGTGGATCTGTAGCCGGCAATAATGCTTTGGCAGGAGTAGTAACCTTACCAGGCTCAACTTGCGGTATTACTAGTGCAGCACAACATGGAGTTTGGTTTACCGTCACACCTACTACCAGTGGAAATGTCACTATTGATGCCTGTGGATCACTATTTGATAATTATCTTCGTGTCTATAGTGGCACATGCGCTAATCTGACATGTGTTAGTAATACGAGTGGAGTGGGGTATGCGGATGCCGGATGTCCTATTGCACTGAACAATGCAGCAAAATTAACTTTCCCGGGAGTGGCTGGCACAACCTATTATGTTTTATTTACTTCTTATAGTGTAACTCAATCGGGAGAATACCATATAACAGCAACCTGCCCGCTTTCGTGTACTGGCTCACCGAGCGCTCTGATTGCTTATAATATAACGGCTCATGAAGCTTCTGTGAGTTGGACGGCATCTTCGCCTGCACCAGTCAGTGGATATCAGTATTATTATAGTACCAGTTCAACTCCACCGGATAATATGACAGTACCTTCAGGCACAACTACTAACACCTACGTGGACCTCACTGGATTAATTTCTAACACAACTTACTATTTCTGGGTACAGGCATATTGTTTTCCCGGTGATGCAAGCCCCTGGGTAGCATTGCCTACTTTTACAACATTGATCCCATCTGATTGCGAAGTTACAATTAGTGCGACACCCAATCCAACCTGTCCCGGAGGGAATATTAACTTAGCTACAGATGGTTCCTGGATTGCCTGGAACTGGGCTGGTCCAAATGGTTGGACTTCAACAAGCGCAAATCCAGTACTGGCAAATGCCCAACCAATTCAAAGTGGTACTTATTCAGTAACGGTTACTGCTGCTGATCTGTGTACAGCCGTTGATTTTGAGACTGTTATAATTAATCCAAACCCAACTGCAACAGCATCTGCATCACCCAATCCTATTTGCGTAGGTAAAACTCTTCAGTTAAATGCTTCTGGCGGAGCAAGCTATAACTGGTCAGGACCCAGTGGATTCTCCAGCTCATCACAGAATCCAACCCGGGTAAATATTCAAACTACACATGCTGGTACCTACATAGTAACAGTGACTTCAGCAGCAGGTTGTACAAGTACTGCCTCTGTAAATGTTACTGTGTATCCGAATCCGACCGCGACAGCTACAGCTACACCGAATCCTATCTGTGCAGGAGGAACCCTACAGTTAGGCGCTACAGGTGGAACGAGCTATAGTTGGTCAGGACCCGGATCATTTTCAAGTTCTTTACAGAATCCGACCCGTACGAATATCCAGACCAGTCACGCGGGAATATATACTGTGACTGTTACTTCTTCTACCGGATGCACTAGTACGGCTACCATAAGTGTAACTGTAAACCCGAAACCTTCTGTATCCGTCAGTGCTACACCTAATCCTGTCTGTCAGGGCGAATTGATGTGGTTTGCTGCATCAGGTGGTGTGGATTATCACTGGAGTGGCCCGGGTGGATTCACCTTTGAAAAAGCCGAATTTGGAAGACATATGGAACCGAGTATGGGAGGTGTATATTATGTGACCGTGACCAGTAGTGAAGGATGTACAGCTACCGGAAGTGTGACAGCTACTGTAAAACCGGCACCTGTTGCTACGATTAGCATCAACCCGAATCCGGCTTGTTCCGGCAACAATGTACAACTTAGCGCATCTGGCGGAATCAGCTATAAGTGGAGTGGCCCGAATGGATTTACTTCAACACAACAGAATCCTGTGTTGTCTAATGTCAAGTTATATCACTCCGGCACTTACTCCGTAACCGTGACAGGAGCCAATAGCTGTACCGCCTCTATTTCTTCAACTCTCAAGGTGAATGAAACACCGGTAGGCAAAGCCTGGTTTGATACTAAAACAGCATGTACCGGCAGTACATTACAGCTATATGCCGATGGTGGTGGTACCTACCAATGGACCGGTCCGGCAGGATTTAGCTCTACCCAGCAGAATCCGACCCGTGCTAACCTGAATTCTACACATAGTGGCATCTATACGGTAGTTATTACAGGTTTGTATGGCGGATGCACATCTAGTTATTCGGTAAATGTACAAGTACACCCACTACCTGCGGTGACCGCCTGGACGACTACGCCTGAAGTATGTGAGGGTGATGCAGCCTACCTGTTTGCCAGTGGAGGCAGTACCTATCAGTGGACTGGACCGTATGGTTATCAGAGTAGCTTCCAGAATCCGATCGTATATAACATACCGGCCTACATGGATGGCATCTATACAGTAACTGCATCCAGTGAATATGGTTGTACCGCAACATCATCAGTGTATATCGACGTACAGACGGTTAATGCCATAGTCAATGCAACACCGAATCCGGTACCGTATGGCGGTACGCTATATCTGACCGCATCCGGTGGAACATTCTATCAGTGGACAGGGCCAAATGGTTTTTACTCATACCAGCAGAATCCGGTCATCTATAAATTTACGCTGGTGAATGCAGGCCTGTATTCTTGTGTAGTCTCTACCAATATTGGCTGCCAGGATACTGAGATCATTCTGGTACAGGTAAAAAACCAGAATGCACAGGATGAACCACAGTTGGAGACTCGCAGTGGCAGATATGTTCAGGCTTTCCCTAATCCGGCCAAAGATGTGATCCGACTTGATGACAACTATGCTGGCATTATGGACTATACGATTCTGAATACTCAGGGTGACATCATACAACAAGGTAAGACGACTTCCGGTGATCAGATCTCAATAGATCAATTGAATGCCGGCTCTTATTACATACAGTGGACTTATACCGTAGATGGTAAATTGCAGAGCAATATCAGCAAATTTATCAAAGTGCAGTAAGAATTAATTTTTTGGTAGAATATAGAGGGCAGTCCAATTGGACTGCCCTTTGTTATACATTAAGCATTGAATACTTTAGCATAGCTGATTTACTGGTATCATTCCCTGTTTTATCTGGATAGTTACTTTAAAACTACAATTCACCGATTAATTTCAAGTGATTCATCACCGCTCTGATCTCATAAAATGAAATCTCGTCCGGTAATTTCCTTTTTACATCAGCGAGATTCATTTCTTTAGATTGCTTCAATATTTTCCCGATAGAATCAATCTTCTGTGAATCCAATAATTCAGAAATATTTATATGACTAGAACCTACCAGCTCTGCCATGTGGCCTTCAATAGTACTAATCGCCAATGCTCTTTCTTCTGCAATCTCCTGTATTGATTTATGGGATTTCCACAGATTAAAGGTTATCATTTTCGAAGGTGTTTTTTCTTCTTTTATACTTTTTTCTTTTTCAATATTAATTGAAGATCCCCGCTTTTTCTTATTTTTTATGGAGAATAATTCATCCAAAAACTGTTGGCTTCTATCCGGCACTATATCGAACTCATCACAATACCCACGTACTATGTCC
>CAZGKN010000067.1:15188-15724 GCA_964525915.1 uncultured Saprospiraceae bacterium
GTTTTGGAGTTCCCGGTCATTCTCAGGTTTGTACCTGGAGATGATCCTTAATGATCCGGCATTTCCGATTAGATAAACCGGTGTATTCGTTGACTTGACAATCTCATCCCGCCATTCTTTCAATCTCCGGAATAGTATATCATCTCCCTGATCTATTGCATCTTCACGACCTGCATTATTATAGACGCTTAACTTGTTTTTAGTCGGTGCAAAAGTTCTTCTCCCCCGCAAATAGTTTTCTATACTGAATTGATCCAGACAAGTTTCCATAAGATGAAGCTTCAGGCTGACATTCATGAAAAGAGCATTGATGTTTTTAGTCACTTTTGTCGATGGCTCCATAAATTCGGTACTAATGGGGTGATGGAGTATCTTATCTATCGTAGTGCGATAAATTGGTACAAAATAATGCAATGCTTCGTTTATCCTTTTTAAAAGTGCTGTATTCTGAGTTCCATCCGTTACTGCTTCATTCAAAGCAATGAGTTGCGGAAGGAATTTTTCTACAATTTTTTGTTGCGCTTTGAAAAAACTTT
>CAZGKN010000068.1:0-9129 GCA_964525915.1 uncultured Saprospiraceae bacterium
ATGCATAATAAGGTGCTCAACAGCTGGATAGCTTGGTTTATATCTAACTATGTGAACTTCTCTTTCGTAATTCTCTGCAAATTCAAATTTAGCAGCGGTCGGTATTTCTTCGTCTTGAACAATGTCAATTCTTCTATTACCTTCGAATTCCAGTTTATGTCTGTATTCTTTGAAAATCTTTTTACCTACATCGGTTGCAATTATCTTTTTTGCAATTTCAAAAGCTTGTCTTACTGAATTTTGATATAGAGCATCTTTGTTCTTGTTTAACTTAATCGCTTGAATGGTGCTATAAAAAGCAGACTGCAAGTCTGCTTCCATTTCAGCAATCATCCCTAAGGCAAAATGAGTATTTGGGTATATTTCGTTTATTCTAATTGCTTCCCAAAAATATTTTTTTGCTTCTTCGAGTTTTCCTTGCTGCATTAAGTTAGCACCAATATTATTAATTGTGATATTGTCATTAGGATTGGCAACTAATGCTTGGTCATAATATTTCATTGCCGTTGGAACATCATCTTTGAATTTTGCAAAGATGTTTCCCATCATTAGCAATGCCCATCCATTCCTGGAGTCCCAGCGGAGTGCATCTATCAGACTATTGATTGCTCCTTCTTGATCGCCTTCGTCTGACAATATTTGTCCCATTATTCGGTGATACTCTGAGATTGTCGGATTCTTACTTATTAGATTTTTTAGAATCGGTTTTGCTTCAGAATATTTTCTTCTTTCACAAAGTGCAATTACACTTCTATAATCCTTTTCTTGGGCAATAATGGTAGGAGTATCAATTTCAATTTTGATCAAGCCATTCTCAATGCTAACATTTGGCTTATATGGGCCATATGTATAGTAATCTGCTAATGTATTGATAATCAGGTCATTACCCCCCCCGTTAAGCCTGGAAAAATAGTAAATAAAAAATCATCAATCTTATGTATAATTTGCATTAATTCAGTTCTTGGTTATTTGTAGATCTATAAATCCTTAAAATAGTTCGTTTATATGCGAAGTTAAGATAAAGCTGAAAAGCACATAACATCAAAATTGTTATCTATTTATCAGTCGTAAAAGTACTTAAGTTTAGTTATCGTAAAAGCCAATTTATAATCTGCATTATCAACTACTAAAGATTTAATTTTAGCTCAATCACAAATCATGCTTGTGCGCATAAATTGCTGCGCCAATGATGCCACTTTTGTTTTGAAACTTGGAAGGTACTACTTTAGTTTCCAGATCAAAATAAGGCTCATAGTTGTCAAAGACTTTACTGATGCCGCCACCGATAATGAACAGATCCGGTGAAAACAGAAAATCCAGGTGGTGCAGAAATTCATTGAGCCGGTGACCATATTCTTTCCAGCTTAGTCCTTCCTTTTCACGTACTGAGTTAGCTGCATAAAGCTCAGCAATTTCGCCATGTTTGAATATCACATGACCAAGCTCAGTGTTTGGCACTAACTCGCCATTATAGATAAGGGCACTGCCGATACCGGTACCGAGAGTTAGTAATATAGCAGTTCCTTTGGTATCAGCCGCATATCCTAATTTGTGCTCAGCCAATCCGGCTACATCTGCATCATTAGCTACGAACACCTTGCAGTCGGTCGCATCACTGAATACCTGCTCTGCATTGGTTCCGATCCAGGATTTATCAATATTGCTGGCTGAGCAAGCGACGCCATGTTTCATGATCGCCGGGAATCCGCAACCGATGCGGCCTTTATAGTCGAGTTGATCGACCATTTTTTTAAGTGTATCAGCAACAGCCTTAGGTGTAGCTGGTTTGGGTGTATCTATTTTCAACCGGTCTGTTTTAAAATCGCCCGTCGTGATATCGACTATTGCTCCTTTTATCCCTGAACCACCGATATCTATGCCTAAGATGTGCTTATCCATACCCTATTTTCGGGTAATATAGCAAAAATTACCGAATAGAGATAATTTTCATTTTAATATCGCTGGCAGGTCGATTGCCCGGGCCGGTAGGTTGTGCCGCGATTTTATCGATGACATCCAGTCCTTCGATCACCTGTCCGAATACGGTATAATCCTTATCCAGATGTGGCGTCCCGCCTACTTCCTTGTATTTTTGAACCGCCCAGGCCGGATAGTGAAATCCTTTCTGTGCCTCTTTTGATTCGAGCAGATTATCATCGACAGGTCCACCTTGTACGATATAAAACTGAGAACCGGAGCTCTGTTTTTCAGGATTCTGGGCATCGCCTAAGCGTGCAGCAGCCAACGCGCCTTTGAAATGGAATAGGGTATCAACAAATTCAGCCGGAATAGTATATCCCGGTCCACCTGAACCCAGACGCGCATCCGGTGAAGCATTACGGCTATTGGGATCTCCACCCTGGATCATAAATCCATTGATCACCCGGTGGAAAATCAGATCATTGTAATAGCCTTTCTCGACTAATTTCAGAAAATTATCCCGATGCAGTGGTGTAGCATCGTAAAGCTCTACGAGCATGTTGCCAAACTTAGTTTCGATCATCACCAGACATTTCTTTGGTGGAAGCACTTGTATTGTTTTGGTTTGCATAGTTGATTTTTTACCAGCACAAGCTTTGAGTGTAACATTATAGGTGCCACTGTGAAGATAGACGTGTGACGGGCTCATTTCGGTCGAATTATCCCCATCGCCGAAATCCCATAGGTAAGTACTTGCTTTCTGTGATTGATTGCTGAATGTTATTTTACCAGGTGCCTCCACTTCATTGACACTATCCGTAAATGAAGCTATCGGTCTGGAACAGGAGGCTAATGTGAGTAGAAATAAAGCGATAGTCGAATATCGTAAAAAGGTCATATCGATTTAGAATTTGAGGCGCAAAAATACATTTTTAAACTTAGTGGACAGGTTTACACCTGAATTGTTTAGTAAAAATCGGTTTATCTTTGCCTTATGAAATTGCACAATAGAGTAAACGGCAAAGAACTAAAAGAATTGTTGGCCCAGTCCAATGAATCAAGAATTACACTTTCTTTTTACAATTATTATCTGTTTCCTAATCCACAAATTGTCAGAGATCATTTGTATCTCGCCTGGGATAAACTGAATGTCCTGGGGCGAATATATATCGCAAAGGAAGGGATCAACGGTCAGATTTCTGTACCTGAGGCTGAATTTGACCAATTTAAGGCATCCTGTGACTCGCTGGACTATATGCGGGGAATCCGACTGAATATAGCAGTAGATGAAAAAGCAAAGTCATTTTTCAAACTGAAGATCCTGGTCCGGCACAAGATTGTCTCTGATGGACTTGATGACAGTACCTTCGATGTGAGAGATAAGGGTATCCACCTTTCTGCGTCGAAGATGAATGATATGATAGGTCACGATGATACAGTAGTCATCGATATGCGCAATCACTATGAAAGTGAAGTAGGTCATTTTGAAAATGCAATTTGCCCGGATGTAGAGACATTCAGGGAGTCATTACCAATTATACGGGATATGTTCAGTGACCAAAAGGATAAGAATATAGTAATGTATTGCACCGGCGGCATCCGCTGTGAGAAAGCATCTGCTTATATGAAGCATCATGGTTTTCAGCACGTGTTTCAGCTCGAAGGGGGGATCATCGAATATACCCGGCAAGTCACAGAACAGGGCCTTGAAAATAAATTTCTGGGGTCCAACTTCGTGTTTGATGAGCGCCTGGGCGAGAGAGTCGGGCATGAGGTCATCGCGCATTGTCATCAGTGTGGTACCCTGTGTGATACGCATGTCAACTGTGCTAATGATTATTGCCATCTGCTCTTCATCCAGTGTCCATCCTGTGGTGAAAAGTATGAACATACCTGCTCTGACCTATGCAAGGAATATCTGCATCGCAGCCCGGAAGAACAACTGGAAGCCGGACGACAATTATTGTTCAATGGCTCTCGATTTGGTAAAGGCCGGTATAATCCCCACAGGGGCAAGGGTCTGGAATGATATTTATGAAGGAAGCTTCTTCCCCATTTCAGGCTAAATATAGATAATCCATAGGTGGCTTGCCGATTGCAATCTGTACAGTACTCGTAAACAATTTAGTCTATTGCTATAATTTGCTATTGAAATAGCAATATTGATTAGTTAAAAAATAATGTCACCCGTTCCGGGTTATGATGTTGAAGTTATTAGCTCTTCTAAATCCTTGACTTAACGAATTTGATTGAAATCTGCGGAAATCCTTTCTTTAAAAAATGCTGAAGGCATTTAATATAAATAACCTCGTGCTGCACTTCGTTTGCACGAGGTTGGTATCGAGACTAACCCGAACTCCGAAGGTGTTCAATGTGGAGGACATTTTTATTTGTAAGTTGAAATCAACCCTGCGCCCGGCTTTTTAAATATTTCATCTGACCTCTTTTTATAATTGAACACCTACGGAGTTCCTATTTTGACTTTGGCTTACCCGGCACTGTGCTTCGCTTGTACCGGGTTATTGATTTTAAACTCCTACGGAGTAAGGTGTTTAATTTCGAATACATTATTGGTAAGAATAGAAATTAAAGAATTTATTCTGAATATGATCGAAAGGCAAGTGAGAGTTGTTATACACACCCAGATTCATCAATCAAACATTGCAACTAATCGAATAATTTGCTCAGTTTATCTATTCACATACACTTGAGAAACTATTTTTATACCGTACTGTGTTATACAAGGTATCAATTAAAAAAAAGATCAAAAAATGGAAATAGAATACAATCTGGCTTCGATACCAAAGCGCTTTGTGGCACTGGCAATAGACAATCTGCTTATCGTTTTTATATGCAGAGTACTGACTTTTAGCTGGCATTATGACTTTAGTTCTTTTTTCTTTATTTATAAGTTTGCCGGTGTATTCTTCATCATTGCCTTAATCTATTATTCATACTTCGAAAGTTCGGAGTCCCAGGCCACACTGGGCAAAAGGGTAATGAACCTGAAGGTTTTTGATAAGGCGGGTAACCGGCTTACTGCAGGCAAAGCGGTAGTAAGGAATATTATCAAGAATTTGCGGAAATTATTTCCTACTGGGTTTCTTCATCGCTTTATTATCTGAAAAGAAACAGACACTGCATGATATCATTAGTGATACCGTGGTGGTGGAAGATGGTATAGTGAATGTATCTGAAACACCACAACCTTAGTCAGCAAGGATTCCAAATCCAGCGTGGTCACTAATGAATTTTGTGACAATGCTTTCTGTAAGCAGGAAATTCAGGAAAGAAAAAGACGCTAAACTGCCATTTTTTCGGGATTATCAATGATCCCGGTCACCAATACCCATATTGCGGTAGTATTTAGTAAACCAGAGAAGGTAGAGATCCACATCTTTGGTGCGTAATAGTTCTTTATAATTATTATTGGCGATGCAAAACAAATCATAGGGATAGGCAGGTGCGAGGAATTCACTAGCACGACTCATTGTCTGATTATAATAATCCATTGCCTTTGCCTTGCTGTCAAATGATCTGATGATAATGGTCTGCCTGTCTTTCGCACCCATCAGCGTGATATTGGCAAGACGCAATTTATCGCTCTTGAAATATTTTTCATTATAATCAGTGATTGCTGCTTTTATCACTTCGATCTTGTCAATTCCCGGCTTCAATACGACCAGGACGAAATGCTGATCAGCTGCATCTTCCTTGTATATTTTTTCAGCTTCGCCCAGTCGTTTCTGATCCTCATCAGAGCCGGATCCCAGTAATCTGAGCATCTCTTTTGCCCGGCGTTCTTCATCCGTGTTTGGATACTGTTTTACCAGATCATTGAGTGCATCGACATAGGCTTTCTTACCTTTCAGGTTGCCCGTACTCATCGCAGTAATCAACATGAACTTTGGCCGCAGTTCATTCTTACGGCTGAAAAGACTGTCACTTTGGCTTGACATGCGGTAGGCAGCTGCATAGTTGCGTGCCATCAGCGAATCATAGGTCTGTGCGTAATAGATATTGAGTTGATTGGCTTCGTCTTTCTTCTTCTGAATCATTTCAGGATTGGTGAAGTAAACAGCATACGGATTACCCTTGAATTTATCCTTCAGCAGACCGGCATAATAATCTGCTTTTGGCTGATTGCCAATAGCTATATAGGCAAAATATAGTCGATAGTATGCTTCCGGTTCGAAGCCACTATTGGGATATCTGCGGAGTAAATCTTCAAGAGACGCAATTCCTTTATCATATCGGTCAATATTTTCAGGATAAAGTTTACCTAATTGCATCAATGCTTTAGCGATCTCATCATTTGCAACTTTCTTTGATGACTCATCATTGGGTATTTCTTTGAGCACATCCTCTATCTCAGACTTCGAGATAAATAACTGATTGATCGGATCTTCGTCTGTTCCATCCGCAATACTTCCCGCACCCGAGATCTGTGACTTATAGCGCCAGTTATCCACCAAAGGCCGGCTGCCCCATTTCTGGTCAAACTGTTTCTTTCCGTCTTTCAGTGCTTTTTCATTGTATGCGAAGAAACTCGAGGGTTTACTGCCACCGATCGTCGGAAGGCTGTTCTGACCGCGTAGTCCGATCTTATTGGCGCCCGGACCTTGCATTTTAGGGTCAAAGATGGCCGTTGTATTGGGTGCATTTTGTTGTTTATCCTTTTTACGTTGTTTGATCAGTTTTTTAGCAAAAGCCTCCTGTTCTTCAGGTGAGAGTTGGCTCAGGCGAAGCAGACTATCATTAAGTGCGATTGTTTTCAGATTAGCAGCGATGTCTTTCAGATTGTCTCTGCGCTTCACGATAAATGCAGAGAATGGCTTGGTCTTTGGATATCCGACCGATGCACTGTCATAATAAGCATACGCATTGATGTAATCCTCTCTGTCATAGAATAGATTGGCTATTTTCAGATATTGTTCTGATTTATGAGCAGTCCCTTTCTTGCTGGCATTGATGCCCTGCTGCAGATAGCCGATCGCCTCAGGGATATTATTTTTCTGAAGCGCAATGTCGCCCATCATGAAATAAATCTGATCTCTGTAATCATCATTTTTAATATCGCGAAGCATTCTTTTCATGTCGGAATGTAAATCATCCGGTGTAATTGTACCTAAGGCCAATTGTTCTTTATATTGATTGATCTGTGCATTGAAGACCATTTCATAGGCAGGTTTGAGCTTTTCAGCTTTTGCAAAACTGGCCAATGCTTTTTCATGCATGCCTGTTTCTGAATACAATTGACCAAGGATATAATTGATACGGGCTTTATCCGGTCTCTTTGAAGTCAATGAAAGTGCTTTTTCAAGCTGTGGAATAGCTTCCAGCGATTGTTTGTTTTTTAAATGCAGGTAACCATAGGCCAGGTAAGCTTCACGCCGGATATCGGCGAATGTACCCGGATTCATCTTTAACTCGTCCAGGATATTCCGGGCATCATCATATTTGCCCCTTTCGATATACGTCTTGCCCAGCCAAAGTTGTGCTTTTTGATATATGGGTTTGTGTTTGAGAAAATAATTCTTTGGTTTAGTTTCTTTGGCCGGTTTTTTAGCTATTACCTCTTCTTCCTGACTGGTCTTTGTTTCCTTGACTACATGAATTGCAGTAAGTGAATCCGTAGGCGTTTTTACAGGTTCGGTCTTTACCTGTATGTCCTTAGTAGTTGTTTTCTTTTTACTGGATGATTTTTTGCGGGCGCTCTTTTTACGTTCTTTTTGCTTCTTTTTACGTTCTTTTTCTTTTTGTTTGGCTGCTTCCTTCCGATCCTTTGCCTTTTGCTCTCTTTGATCGGCTTTTTCCTCTGCCGCATCTTTTCGTGCTTCAGCTTGCTGTGCCCTTTCTTTTTTAATCATTTTTTTGCCCTGACGGGAATTCCTTTTTTCCTGCGCAAGTTTTTCAGGACTGTAATTTTGTGTCACATAAGTAAATGTGTTCTCAGCGCGCTCGAAGTCTCTTTTGTAGTATTGGGCCTGACCCATGAGGCAATAGGCATCACCTACCCACTCGCTGGCCGGATGAAGGAAGACCACCCGCTTCAGCTTATCGATAGCTTTGTTCATATCTCCCGCTACCAAAGTAGTATCTTCACTTTTCATCTCGGGATAGACCGGCAGTATCTCCTGATAATCATCGGGATTCATACTCACCAGGCGCACTCTGGCTTCTTCTATGAGGACATTGGCATTGTAATAGCCATTATAATAAGCTGTCAGATCCTGATACTTCCTGCCGATGAAACCGACATCTTCTTTTTTCTTCTTTGGTGATACACAGGCAAACAGTACGAGGCAAAAGAGCAGGCCTGAATATTTGAGTAACTTTATTCTGTTCAAACTTCGAATTTTAATAAATATTTAGTTTAGCCAATACTAACAGTGAGTAGTAAACGATAAACCACCAGAGTTTCGCACAAAGGTAGCCATTTTTTTTAGTCGCTGATTGTTAATCTGGGTTTATGCGATAAAGGTATTACTGAGCCGAACTGCGCATCCGGCTGAGTGTCTCTGGCCGCATCCCCAGCAACGATGCAATGTTTTTTATGGAGAAAGTATCAAACATATTACCCAATTCGGCGACGACCTGTCGATACTTTTCTTCATTGGACTGCAACAACAGCTTGGCAATTTTTAAATTAAAATTTAATGATTTAGTCATCAGTGCAAAAAAAGCGCCACTCAATTCAGGCAAAAACCGGGATTCTGTAATTTTAGAAAAATGACCAATGTCGAATCGTAGGAAGCGGCATTTTTGCAGCGTTATGTAGGTGCTATCGGAATCCAGATTGTAGATCATCGCATTGTAGTTAGTTATAATATTTCCGGCATCAAACAATGAAAGTACCTGCTCCCGGCCGTCTTCTACTATCTTTTTTTTGACAGTCCCCTCCATCAGAAAGAGCAAATAATCCAGTTTACTCCCTTGTTTTATGATTTCTGTATTAGGAGGGACTTCTAAATATTCTGCCATTGGTGTCACAACAGTTAATAAATCATTACTTGCCGTAAATCCTAATACTTTGTATAATTCGGTTAGTTGTCGCATACCGAATTCCTTCCATTTATTGGTAGACCTACTATTACAGGTTTCCTGACTATATTTTTCAAAATACAAGTTCATAATGGAAATTTATGTAAATATATGATTGTTATTGTTAATATTTAAGAATTGAATCTTCCATTATCTATATAGTAT
>CAZGKN010000068.1:9139-15433 GCA_964525915.1 uncultured Saprospiraceae bacterium
GCAAAAAATAATAATATTAATCTATATGTTAACTAAATAATGTAGGTTCTCTTGCTAAATTTATTATTGAGACGAAGAAAACATCAAACATTTACATCCTATGATAAAAATAAGCTATAATTTGATTAATAACCTTATGCGCGCAACGGAATTGCTTTGGGAGAGGAATATTTATAAGTGACTGAGAACTATAAAAGGTTTATTATTGTTTTGCAATCATTATAAAAATCAACAAACATGAAGAAATCAATCTTTGTTCTTATCGGCGTGGCAATCATTGCTTTGATTGCTTATTCATTTTTCAAAAACTCATACAATACTTTAGTGAGTAAGGATGAGAATGTGAAGTCAGCCTGGAGTCAGGTAAAGAATGTGTACCAGCGAAGAGCTGATCTCATACCGAATCTGGTAAATACAGTGAAGGGAGCGGCAAACTTTGAGCAAACGACACTGACACAAGTCATCGAAGCCAGAGCTAAAGCTACGCAGGTCACAGTGAGTGCGGATGATCTGACACCGGAAAAAATGCAACAGATTCAGGCGGCGCAAGGTCAGTTATCTGCAGCATTGGGGCGGCTGATGATGGTTTCCGAGCAATATCCTCAGTTGAAGGCGAATCAGAACTTCCTCGATTTGCAGGCACAACTGGAAGGAACAGAGAATCGTATTACAGTAGAGCGCCAGAAGTTCAATACGGTAACACAGGATTACAATACCTATCTGCGACAATTCCCGCGCAATATGATCGCCGGTATGTTTGGATTCCAGCAGAAAGCATACTTTGAGTCAGATCCGGGTGCGGAGAAGGCACCAAAAGTAGATTTCGGCAAATAGATTATAGTGCGATTATTGTTTACTGTAGAAGAGGAAGCTGAACTCAGGCAGATCATCAGTACTGCTGAGGCGCATACCAGTGGCGAAATCCGGATTTTCATCGAAAATGAATCGGATACTGAGCCTGTGAAGCGCACTCTGGCACTTTTTAAGCGGTACAAGATGTATAAGACCCGCCACCGAAATGCAGTACTCATCTATATCGCAGTGAGATCCCGACATTTTTATATCTATGGCGATGAGGGAATTTACACGAAAACAGGTCAGCAAGTCTGGGATCAGGCGGTGGAGAAAATGAGGCTCCATTTTGCCAAAGATCAGTACCTCGAAGGACTGCGTGAAGCTATACAGGAGATCGGAACAAGGCTGAAACAGTTTTTCCCGGCAATAGACGGTGAAAATCCCAACGAGCTATCTGATGAGATACTATACAATGATTGAAGCGATGAGAAAACTAAGCTACACTTTACAGAATCTCATAAATTACGGGCTCAGCCTGTTGTTCTTGCTGTTTGCAGTCACTATGACAGCACAGCCCCTAGATTCTGTCTTCCCACCCAGACCCGAACCGGCAGTCTATGTCAATGATTATTCGCACTGGCTTGATCCGGTACAGAAGCAGACGCTCGAGCAACAATTACGGGCACTGCACGATACTACCTCGACGCAAGTCATTGTGATGATCCGGCCTGATATCGGCATCTATCCCAAGGAACAATATGCTTACGAATTAGGTGAACGATGGGGTGTAGGTAAGAAAAGCAAAAACAACGGTGTTGTGATACTCATCGTTACAGAAGGATCGCAACGAGGGATTTTTATAGCGACCGGATATGGCCTGGAGGGAGTATTGCCGGATGTGTTAGCTGCCAGAATAAGTCGGGACATCATGGTGCCCTATTTCAAGGCCGGCAAATATTATGAAGGCGTCAAAGCCGGTGTGGATGCAGTCACCGCGGCAGTGCATGGCGAGTTTAGTGGTGATCCGACTGCTGCTTCTAATGATAATTCACTGCTGATTTTGTTTGTACTCTTTATCGTCATCGTGCTAATCGTATATTTTCTCAACCGGCGCAAAGGCCGCATACATACGGGTAGAAACAGTTATGATGATCCGAACTGGCCATTTAATTCAGGTTCAGGTGGTGGAATCTTCTGGGGTGGTGGCTCCTCCGGTGGCAGTTGGGGTGGTGGCTCCTCGAGCGGTGGCTGGGATGGCGGCTCCTTTGGTGGCGGCTCCTTCGGTGGCGGAGGTGGTGGTGCGAGCTGGTGATTAATTGTTAATTGTGAATTGTGAATTGAAGTCTGAAGTCTCATGATTTTAGTTGATAACTTTTAGTAATCAGTAATCCAAAATGAATCAGGTGAATAGTTATCAGGAATTCCTTATCATTGAATGATGAAAGAGACGATCGACACACCGAGGCATGTACAGGTGATGCGCTATATCACACCATTGCGTGAAGGAGGTTCACTACCGGCCATCGTAGCTGCGGATGATGACTTTAATTATGTACTGAAGTTCAGAGGAGCCGGACAGGGAGTGAAAGCGCTGATCGCAGAGCTGATCGGCGGAGAGTTGGCGCGATTATTGGGCTTTAAGGTTCCTGAATTGGTATTTGCACACCTGGATGTGGACTTCGGCAGGACAGAAGGTGATGAAGAGATACAGGATCTGCTCAAATGGAGTACCGGCCTGAATCTGGGGCTGCATTATCTGTCGGGAGCAATAAATTTTGATCCGTTGGTAATGAACGTAGATGCGGCAACAGCTTCGGGCATTGTTTGGCTGGATGGTTTCCTTACCAATATCGACCGTACCTACCGCAATACCAATATGTTGATGTGGCACAAGGAGTTGTGGCTGATAGATCATGGCGCATCATTGTATTTTCACCATTCACCCTCCGGATACCCGGACAAAGCAAGGTCGGGATTCCCGATGATCAAGGATCATGTCTTACTACGGTCTGCGGCCCAACTGTCTGAGACTAATGAAAAGATGAAAAGTATTATAAAACCCACTCATCTGGCCCAATTGACCGCATTAATCCCTGATGATTGGTTGCAGTGGCGGGAGAATGATCAGTCCCCGGCTGAAATACGGGCTATGTACACTGATTTCCTGCAGATCAGACTGGAAAATGCAGATATATTTACCAAAGAAGCCGAAAATGCCAGAGCTGTACTTATATGAATATGCCATAGTTCGTTTGGTGCCCCGTGTGGAGCGCAGCGAATATATCAATGTTGGACTAGTAATGCTCAGTATCAGGCAGGCCTGGTTGCGTATGGAATATTGTATCAAACCCGAATTATTAGCTGCTTTTAGTCCACAGGTCACCATCGAAGAAATCAAAGATAGCCTGAGTTCATTTCAGGCAATAGCGCATGGCCAGGATGACATCTCACCAATAGCAAAACTGGATGTAGCTGAGCGATTCCGCTGGCTGACTGCTTATCGTAGTACCATGATACAGACTTCGCGGCCACATGCAGGTAAGACGGATGACCTGAATGCCACCTTCGATAAACTGTTTTCACAAATGGTACGCTGAATTGATATATGAGAATATTCAATGCTACTAAATTAAAAAAATGCCAGTGCAATCTTTTTACTCCGGTAATCTTACATTTAAAACCTGCCGGAATTTTAAATAGCGCAAATTTTTAAATACATTTGTGTCCCAATTTTGGTATAAAAACAAACAATTTTTGGAGAATCCCGCACATAGCAATTCCGATACCAATGCTGCTGTTTCTGCGCAGAGTCCGTATCTGGAAGCATACCGTCTGATGTACACTGCACGGGCGATGGCGCTGCATTATGAAAAACATTTCAAAGAAGTGGTCAAATATGTACATGCTACTTCGATGGGGCACGAGACCATTCAGGTAGCTTGCGGCTTGTGTCTGACACCCGATGATTTTGCCTATCCTTATTACCGGGATGATGCAATGATGCTCAGTATCGGTATGCGCCCTTATGACATGATGCTGCAGCTCATGGCAAAGCGTGATGACCCATTCTCCGGTGGCCGTACTTATTACTGCCATCCCAGCCTGAGGGACGATGATAAAGTCAAAATACCACACCAGTCCTCAGCGACAGGTATGCAGGCGATTCCCGCGACAGGCTGCGCCATGGGCATCAAATACAAAGAACTTACCGGGATGAATACCCCCGGAGACAATCTGGTTCTCTGTTCACTGGGTGACGCATCGGTGACTGAGGGTGAAGTATCAGAAGCATTTCAGATGGCAGCGCTGAAACAATTACCAATCATATTTCTGGTGCAGGATAATGGATGGGATATTTCAGCTTATAAAACTGAAACCCGTACCTGGAATGCTGCCGATTATGTGCGTGGTATATCCGGACTGGATGCTGTGTCGATCGATGGAACTGATTTTGCAACTACGTACACTGCGGTTCAGGAAGTTTTCAATACAGTTCGGAAAGAGCGTAGACCTATAGTGCTCCACGCTTCCGTGCCTTTACTCAACCATCATACCAGTGGCGTGCGCAGAGAATGGTACAGGAATGATCTGGATTCAGCGTTTGAGGATGATCCGCTACCAAAGATCCGACAGTGGTTATTGACAGAGAATCATATTACGGAGTCCGAAATTACTGATCTGGAGAAACAGGCAGAGAATGTAGTCATTTCCGACTATATTCTAGCTCGGAATGCCGAAGATCCGCGCCCGGAAGACCTGTTTACCCATGCTTTTGCCCCTACCACCATAGTCAGTGAACAGGGTTCACGCGAAGGCGACGGAGGTGAGGAAAAGAATATGGTGGACTGTGGCATCTTCGCGATCCGTGAGCTCATGAGCCTTCATCCGGAAGCCCTACTGTATGGGCAGGATGTCGGGCGCCGCTTAGGTGGTGTTTTCAGGGAAGCAGCTACGCTGGCTGAGCAATTTGGCGAAAATCGCGTATTTAATACACCGATACAGGAAGCATTCATCGTAGGAAGCACGGCAGGAATGTCTGCAGCAGGATTGAAACCGATCGTCGAGGTACAGTTTGCTGACTATATCTGGCCGGGATTAAATCAATTATTTACCGAAGTCAGTCGCTCCTGTTATCTCTCCAATGGCAAATGGCCGGTCAGCATGATACTGCGTGTGCCGTGCGGAGCTTATGGCCAGGGCGGCCCTTATCACTCATCCAGCGTAGAATCTATCGTCACCAATATACGCGGACTGAAAATCGCTTATCCTTCGAATGCAGCAGATTTCAAAGGGCTCTTCAAGGCGGCTTATTACGACCCTAATCCGGTAATCCTGTTTGAACATAAAGGCTTATATTGGGCTAAGTTGCCCGGTACTTCGCCGGCGAAAACAACGGAACCATCCCCCGACTATATTATTCCCTTTGGCAAAGGCTTAAAGATACTGGAAATAAACCCGGATACAGAAAAGCAAAGTCAACTGACCATAGTCACCTATGGAATGGGCGTACACTGGGCACGTGAGGCATCAGCCGCCTATCCCGGCAGGATAGACCTGATCGATCTGCGCACATTAGCGCCCTGGGACGAAGGGATGGTCTATGAATCAGTAAAGAAAACCAGTCGCTGTCTCGTAATTACAGAAGAACCGGTAGATGGCGGATTCGCACAGAGTATAGCTGCCAGAGTACAGGAGCACTGCTTCGAATATCTGGACGCACCGGTAAGGACTATCGGCGCTGAAAATATGCCGGCAATACCCTTAAATGAAATACTGGAGGCGACGATGTTGCTCTCTATCGAGAAGGTAAGACAACACATTGATAAAATCTTACTTTATTAAATCAGACAAGTTATAAAGATGCATCACGATTTTTATCCATTAAAAATAAAAGATATCCGGCCGGAAACCGAAGACAGCAAGGTCATCAGTTTCGAGATTCCTTCAGATCTTAAAGCGGTTTTTCACTGGAAATGCGGACAAAATATAACCATCCGATTTTATCAGGATGGCAAGGAACAGCGCAGAAGCTACTCGATCAACACTATTCCATCAGAAGGAAACCTGGAGATCGGTGTCCGCCGAATCGATGATGGTTTGTTCAGCGATACTGTGATAAACACACTTCAACCGGGGATTACACTTGATGTGATGCCACCGACAGGTAATTTTGTATTGGATAGTAATAAAGACGAACTCAGTCATGTCGTCTTTTTTGCTGCAGGAAGCGGGATCACACCGATCATTGCGCTAATCAAAGAGTTATTACTGCACCATACGAATACACGTGTCACGCTGATCTATGGCAACCGGACACACCAGAGTGTAATGTTTCTCGAAGAACTCGAAAATCTGAAAGATGACTACGTAGGACGACTACAATTGATCCATCTTTTCAGCCGCGAAGCCGTAGAAAATGAGCTTTTCAATGGCCGGATCAATAAAGAAAAGGCCGCTGCAATATTAAATTCACTGGTGTATCAGGCACACGAAGCACAG
>CAZGKN010000069.1:0-1325 GCA_964525915.1 uncultured Saprospiraceae bacterium
ATCCATTCCGGGATTGTATATCCTAAGGCATGGATCGCTGACACACCGGCATCAAAACCGACAACATCCCAATATTCAAAAGGCCCGTATGTCCAGGCAAATCCGGCACGCATAGCGTCATCAATTGAATATAATTGATCTGCTATTTCCGGGATCAACTGAGCTGCATACTGAAAGGTCTCGGCAAAAGAATTGCGAATCAATTGCCCACCGGCATCTGCGTGATTAAATATAGCTGCAATCCTTTTTGGTAATTCATCTATCTGCTTTGAGAGTGCAAGGCTTGCCAGACTGACATTATTATCCTTCTCGTATTCATTATTCTTCAGATTCAAACCCAATATGACCGGTCTCCCTTTCTCATCTTTCTCTTCAGTTTTCTTATAAAAGCCCTGACCAGTCTTAGCTCCTAAATGGTTTTCTTTCAATAATGTACTCAAATAATCAGGCACTATTAATTTCTGCGCCATAGCATCATGTGGGTTACCCATTCTGATACCATTGATCACTGCCACTGCCGTATCTAAGCCCACGACATCAGCCAGTCGAAAAGTGCCTGACTTCGGTCTGCCAATAGCCACTCCGGTCAACTTATCGACTACCTGAATCGGCAAGTCCAGTTTATACCCCTGATCAAATGTCATAGCCATAGAATACACACCGATTCTGTTTGCGATAAATGCCGGTGTATCTTTTGCCTTAACCGTGAGTTTGCCCAAATACCGCTTTCCGAAATCCATGAAAAAATCTATGACTTCAGGATCAGTTTTACTTCCGGGAATGATCTCCAATAAGGGAAGGTATCTTGGTGGGTTAAAAAAATGTGTGCCACAAAAATTCTTGCAGAATTCTTCACTTCTCCCGGCTTCAAGTAAATGAATGGGTATTCCGGAAGTGTTGGAAGTGACCAGACAATTAGGAGAGACAACCTTTTCTACTTTATCATACAGTGCTTTTTTAATATTCAGATCTTCCTTGACTACCTCTATCACCCAATCACAGGATTTCAAAACCAGCAAATCGTCATCGAAATTTCCGGTCTTTACTTTATCATAGTTTGCCTTACTATAGGCTGGTGCCGGAGAAGATTTTCTAGCCTTACTTATAGCGTCAATAGCAATTTTGCTTCGGTCACGATTAGTCTTACCTTCTACAGCGAGATCCAGCATCCAGACATTAAATCCACAATTAACCAAATGCAGGGCAATACCGGTTCCCATGACACCCGAACCCAGAACAGCAATATTTTGTATTCTCCTCATATCAGAGACTTAAATTGTTAGAAATTATATTAGCCATAATATTTATAGTAAAGTCTTGAAGAC
>CAZGKN010000069.1:1335-15382 GCA_964525915.1 uncultured Saprospiraceae bacterium
AGCCAATAATAAGAAAATTTCCTTATTACTCGTTTATAATAATACAATTCGCATTGGAAGATGAAAAATGAAGAAAAACGCGAGATAGCCAATAGTACAAAAGGTTATACAAGTAGTTTACTACTACACAGCCTCTTGATTCTGATCGGAATCACTCCATTGGCGACATTTCAGGCACCGATTTGGGAAGAACAGACACCCGGCATGGAAGTAGCCTTGGGTTTCCCGGATGAAGGACAGGGGAATGATGAACCCAGCCCAGCGCTTCAAAATAGCCCGGGCGGACCGCCTCCGGCAGTTTCTCACGCCAGTGCAGCAACTTCATCATCTACCCCACCATCGGCAGCTGACCCCTCACCGACCAAAGGACAAGATGTAATCACCTCAGATGCATCAGAAGAAATAGCTATCGCCAAAGCCAGAGAAGAAAAACGGCGTGCAGACCAGGCGCAGGTAGAAGCAGAGCGAAGACGAAATGCGGAAATCGAAGCAGAACAAGCCAGACAAGCTGCAGCAGCCCAAAAAGCCGCTGAATATGCCAGTGCAAAAAGTAAATACGGAGGATTACTTGGTGGCAAGGGTACCGGTCGTGGAAATACCGGCACAGCAGGCAATCAGGGCGATCCAAACGGAGATCCCAATGCAAAGAATCTGGAAGGGATAAATACGGGTGGAAAAGGGAGAATCGGCGGTGGCTTAGGCAACCGTGGTGTAGTCTCTGAACCAAAGATTAGTGAATCTACACAGAAAACTGGCCGTGTTGTGATTAAAGTATGTGTCAACCGGAATGGTAATGTAATCTCAGCCGAATACACACAAAAGGGCTCTACCACTAATAATTCCACATTGATTGGAATCGCTACGCGGAATGCCATGAAGTTTAAGTTTACTGATGGTGACCTCGATCAGCAATGTGGTACGATTACGTATGACTTTAAGGTACAATAGCAGTAGAATCATTCTTTTTCCTTAGAATTATCTCTTTCAAAAAAATCCCCGGGTATTATTTAAAGAGACGGACGGCAAGAAGATTATTTTGGGTTTAATTTTTATTGAATTTACTCTTTTATATTCAATTGAAATTATACTAGCTCACTTAATGAACTTCCACCCTGCCTTAATTACTGGCTTCATTTACTTACAAAACTTACAAAGGCAATTCTAAATTATAAAATTGATTTCCTTATCATTTTGAAGTAAAAGTTACTAAGGATATAAAAATGGGTATTTGGCGATTACATCCACGCTTTTACAATTTGCCAAACACGATTATTATTGAATGTAAAGAGAAAAGCAATTACTTTACTTTGCACTATTTAGTCTTAGAAAAGGTGGTAATTCAATGCAAATAAATACATATTTGTGATGTATCAGCATAAATAAAAAGCCCGGATCACTCCGGGCTTTTCTCTAATTATATTTCAGTATTTTTACTCTGCATCAGCTTCTTCCTGAACAGCTTCATTCTCACTGCTCACCAGAATATTTTCATACTCGCGTAAGCCTGTACCTGCAGGTATTCGCTTACCGATGATAACATTCTCCTTCAAACCATTCAGGTTATCGCGCTTGGCAGCTATTGCCGCAGTACTTAGTACCTTGGTAGTTTCCTGGAATGACGCCGCAGATATCCAGCTCTCCGTACCTAAGGATGACTTAGTGATACCTAAGAGCAATGGAGTCGATGTTGCAGGAATTGCATCCCTGTATTCAACCAGCTTTTCATCATCGCGCTTCAACAGTGAGTTCTCTTCTCTGATCTGACGTAGTGACACTAATTGACCCGGTTTAAGCTTTTTGCTGGCTCCGGAATCAGTGACCACTTTTTTATCAAATACGAAGTCATTTTGCTCCTGGAATTGATATTTCTCTACAGCTTCACCTTCCAGGAAATTAGTATCACCCGGTTCGACGATTTCTACTCGTCGCATCATTTGACGCACGATAACTTCAATATGTTTATCATTGATGGCGATACCCTGTGAACGATAGACTTCCTGAACACCATTGACCAGGTATTGCTGTACAGCAAATGGGCCCTGAATATCAAGAATATCTTTCGGAGAAATAGCTCCATCAGAAAGCGGCATACCGGCACGGACGAAATCTCCATCCTGTACATGTATGTGTTTACTCAGTCCGACCAGGTATTTACGTTCCTGGCCATCTTTAGCTACGATTGACACCTCTCGGTTACCTCGCTTGATCTTACCAAACTTGATAATTCCATCGATTTCAGCTACAACAGCCGGGTTAGATGGGTTACGTGCTTCAAATAATTCTGTCACTCTTGGCAGACCACCGGTGATATCCGAGATCTTACCCAGTTTCCTTGGGATTTTAGCAATTATCTGACCAGAATTAATCTTTTCATTGTTATTGATTTGCAGATAAGCACCTACAGGTAACGTATAAGTACGCAATTCTTCATCCTTATTGTCCATGATTCGGATAACCGGAATCTTACGCTTATTTTTAGATTCGATGATAACCTTCTCGGCGAATCCGGTTTGATCATCACGCTCTACCCTGTATGTTACTCCTTCCTCTACAGCATCATACTCTACTTTACCTGCAAATTCTGAGATAATCAAAGCATTAAATGGATCCCAGTCACAAATCTGATCTCCTTTACTTACTTTGGCTCCATCTTTCACATGCAAAATAGCACCATAAGGTATATGTTCAGTATTAAATACCTTATTGGTCTTAATATCAACTGTCTTAATCTCACCGGTTCTGGATATAACTATTTGAGTAGTAGTACCATCAGCAGTACGCTCAGCAATTCGTACACCATCAAACTCAACCTTTCCATCAAATTTAGCCGTAATCTCTGAGTCAGACTTAGACACTGATGCTGTACCACCCGTGTGGAATGTACGCAGTGTCAACTGTGTACCCGGTTCACCGATGGATTGTGCCGAAATGATACCCACGGCATCGCCCATCTCCGCAATTCTACCAGAAGCAAGGTTCTTGCCATAACACTTATTACATACACCCCGCTTGGTTTCACAAGTCAATACAGAACGGATAGTTACAGATTCGATACCAACTGATTCAATCTGCTCTGCAATCGCTTCTGAGATATATTCGCCTGCGCCCAGTATCAATTCATCAGTTTCCGGTACGGTGATATCATGCAGGCTATAACGTCCGGCAATACGATTCGCTAATGTTTCGATTACCTTATCATTATCCTTCAATGCGGTAGTCTCAATACCTCTGAGTGTATCACAATCTTCTTCCATGATAACTACATCCTGAGCCACGTCAACCAGACGACGAGTCAGATATCCGGCATCCGCTGTTTTCAAAGCCGTATCCGCCAAACCTTTACGCGCACCGTGAGTAGAGATAAAGTACTCGAGTACCGATAATCCTTCGATAAAAGAAGATAAGATCGGGTTTTCGATAATCGCTCCACCGGTATCACCTGATTTTCTAGGTTTAGCCATCAGTCCTCTCAGACCGCACAACTGTTTGATCTGTTGCTTCGAACCTCTCGCACCTGAATCCAACATCATATATACTGAATTAAATCCCTGTTTATCGTTAGAAAGTTCACGCATCAGCGCATTGGTAATCATATTATCGGCAAATGTCCATTTATCGATAATCTGATTATAACGCTCATTATTAGTAATCAATCCCATATTATAATGGTCAGTGATTTCATCTACCTGATTCTGCGCACTCTGAATAGCTGTTGCTTTCACACCCGGTGTGATCAGGTCACCCAGATTGAATGACAAACCACCTCGGAATGACCAGTAATAACCCATCTCTTTGATCTTATCCAGCAGATCAGCAGTTACTTTAAAGCTAGTCTGGCGAATTATATTACTGATGACCCTTTTCAGGTTTTTCTTTGTCAATAATTCATTGATAAAAGGTACCTCTTCAGGAACAGCCTGATTAAATAAGATCCGGCCAACAGTGGTTTCTATCATTTTATTGGATCGAACACCATCTTCCAGTACGTTTACTCTTACTTTTACTCCGGCATGGAGGTCTAAACGTTCTTCATTGAATGCAATAATCACTTCTTCCGCTGAATAAAAGGTCATACCCTCGCCTTTGATCGTCTCACCATTCTTGGAGACTTTCGCTTTTGTCAGGTAATACAGACCCAATACCATGTCTTGTGATGGCAGCGTAATCGGTGAACCATCTTGTGGGTTCAACATATTGTGTGATGAAAGCATTAATAGCTGCGCTTCGATAATTGAAGCCTGACTAAGTGGTACGTGTACAGCCATCTGGTCACCATCGAAATCCGCGTTAAATGCACTACATACTAATGGATGGAGCTGGATTGCTTTACCTTCGATCAATTTAGGCTGGAATGCCTGGATTGATAACCTGTGCAGTGTAGGAGCCCGGTTTAATAGTACCGGGTGGCCTTTCAGGATATTCTCAAGTATTTCCCAAATCACCTGATCTTTTCTTTCTACTAATTTTTTAGCAGATTTGACTGTTTTAACGACACCACGCTCTATCAATTTACGAATGATAAACGGCTTAAACAGCTCTGATGCCATACCCTTAGGAATACCACATTCATGCAGCTTCAATGTCGGTCCAACTACAATTACTGAACGACCGGAATAATCCACACGTTTACCCAATAAGTTCTGACGGAATCGGCCTTGTTTACCTTTGAGTACATCACTCAATGATTTCAATGCACGACCACCTTCCGCTTTTACTGCATTCGATTTTCTTGAATTATCAAAGAGACTGTCCACAGACTCCTGCAGCATTCGCTTCTCGTTACGAAGGATTACTTCCGGCGCTTTGATTTCAAGTAGTCTTTTCAATCGGTTATTACGTATGATAACCCTACGGTACAAATCATTCAGGTCTGAACTCGCAAATCGTCCGCCATCTAATGGCACCAAAGGTCTAAGCTCTGGTGGAACGACCGGCAGGAACTGAATCACTGACCATTCTGGTTTATTTTCAGATGTATTTAAGCCATCACGGAATAACTCTACTACACGAAGTCTTTTCAGTGCTTCAGACTTTCTTTGTTGAGAAGTCTCCGTAGAAGCCAGATGCCGAAGTTCATAGGACAATGCATCCAGATCAATACGGGTCAACAGGTCTTTCACTGCTTCCGCACCCATTTTAGCGATGAACTTATCCGGATGATCATCTTCCATCAGTTGATTGTCTTTAGGAAGAGATTCTATGATATCAAAATATTCTTCTTCAGTCAACAAATCCAATCTGTTGACACCGGCAGTTTCCTTTACACCTGGTTGAATAACAACATATCTTTCATAATAGATGATTGATTCTAATTTCTTAGAAGAAACACCCAGTAAATAACCAATCTTATTGGGCAATGATCTGAAAAACCAGATATGAACTACCGGAACTACCAGTTTGATATGTCCCATTCGATCACGTCTGACTTTTTTCTCTGTAACCTCCACGCCGCAACGGTCACAGACGATACCTCTGTACCGGATACGCTTATACTTACCGCAGTAACATTCATAGTCTTTGACTGGTCCGAAAATCCGCTCACAGAATAAACCATCACGTTCCGGTTTGTAGGAACGGTAGTTAATAGTTTCAGGTTTCAGAACCTCACCATGTGATCTTTCCAATATCTCATCCGGACTGGCCAGACGGATAGTAATCGAGGAGAAATCTTGTCTTGAAGTTATATTTTTCTTTTTAAATGACATTTTTTAGAATTTAGAATTTAATGAAATCGTTCACAATGCTGTACAGCATTATTCAAATTCAACTTCCAATGCTAATCCTCTTAGCTCGTGTACCAATACATTGAATGATTCAGGTATATTCGCTTCAGGCAGGTTATCGCCTTTTACGATGGCTTCATACGCCTTCGCCCTTCCCTGTATATCATCTGATTTAATCGTCAGTAATTCCTGTAGAATATTAGATGCACCATACGCTTCCAGTGCCCAAACTTCCATCTCACCAAAACGCTGACCACCAAACTGAGCCTTACCACCCAATGGTTGCTGCGTAATTAATGAATATGGACCTATACTTCTGGCGTGCATCTTATCATCTACCATGTGGGACAATTTCAGCATATAAATAACACCTACTGTTGCCTTTTGATGGAATCTGTCACCTGTCTCACCGTCATACAGATAAGTCTGACCCAGTTCAGGTAATCCGGCCTTGTCCAGCTCCTGCGCAATTTCCTCAAACTTAGCACCGTCAAAAATCGGTGTGGCATATTTCAAATCCAGTTTTTCACCGGCCCATCCCAATACAGTTTCGAAAATCTGACCCAGGTTCATACGAGAAGGTACACCTAATGGATTCAAAACAATATCAACCGGTGTTCCATCTTCCAGGAATGGCATATCTTCCACCCTCACGATTCTGGATACGATACCTTTGTTACCATGACGACCGGCTAACTTATCACCTACTTTCAGCTTACGCTTCTTAGCAATATAAACTTTCGCCAGTTTTAATACACCCGTAGGTAACTCATCACCGATACTGATATTGAATTTCTCTCTTTTGTATCGACCCAATTCTTCATTGACCTTAATGCTATAATTATGTAACAAACGAACAATCAGCTTGTTTAAATCGGCATCATCTGTCCAGTTAGCATAATCTACTACATTGAAATCAATGTTTTTCAATACTGACTTATTCAACTTCGAACCTGAAGGAATCATTTCTTCACCATAGATACTCTTTATTCCCTGTGTGGATTTATTCTTCACCAGGGTAATCATTTTATCTACCAATGTTGTCTTCAATTCATTGATGATCACCTTATGTTCATCATCCAATGTATCCAACAGGTCTTTCTCCTGTACTTTCTGAACCTTATCTTTCTTAGCACGGGCGAATAACTGCTTATCAATTACCACACCTTCGACTGAAGGCGGACATTTTAATGAAGCATCTTTTACGTCACCGGCCTTATCACCAAAGATAGCTCTGAGGAGTTTCTCTTCAGGAGTAGGGTCGCTCTCACCTTTCGGTGTGATCTTACCGATCAGGATATCGCCTTCCTCTACCCATGCACCAATTCGGATGATACCATTCTCATCCAGATTACGGGTAGCTTCTTCACTGACATTCGGTATATCCGGAGTCAATTCCTCTTCACCCAGTTTAGTATCACGCACATCCATTTCGAAATGTTCGATATGGATTGAAGAGAATACATCTTCTCTGACAACTCTTTCTGATAGTACTATCGCATCCTCGAAATTGTATCCTTTCCATGGCATGAAGGCAACTTTCAGGTTTTGACCGAGTGCCAACTCACCATTTTCAGTAGCATAACCCTGACAAAGCACAGTTCCTTCAGAAACTCTCATACCTCTCTTTACGATGGGTGTCAGGTTGATACAAGTTCCCTGGTTTGTTCTTAGGAATTTGGTTAAGTGATATGTCTTGACATTATCTTCAAATGAAACTAACTGATCTTCAGGGCTTCTGTCATAACTGATCACGATCTTAGAAGCATCGACATATTCAACTACGCCCTCACCTTCAGCATTGATAAGCATACGTGAGTCGCGCGCTACTCTACCTTCCAGACCTGTACCCACAACCGGTGCAGATGGTCTGATCAATGGAACAGCCTGACGCTGCATGTTAGAGCCCATCAGAGCCCGGTTCGCATCATCATTTTCCAAAAATGGAATCAATGAAGCTGAAACACCCACAATCTGGTTTGGTGCTACGTCAATATATTCAACCTCGCTTGGTTCAAGTACAGGGAAATCGCCCTGATCTCTTGCTTTTACGCGATCATTGATGAATTCACCTTTATCATTCAGTTCGGAATTTGCCTGCGCAATACGCTTATAATCTTCCAGTTCTGCGGACAAATATTCAACCGGACTATTCAATTCTACTTTACTGTTTACAACCTTACGATAAGGTGTTTCCAGGAAGCCCATCCGGTTAACCTTAGCATGAACACAAAGTGTAGAAATCAAACCAATGTTTGGTCCTTCCGGTGTTTCAATCGTACACAGACGTCCGTAGTGTGAATAGTGAACGTCACGTACTTCAAATCCGGCTCTCTCTCTGGATAAACCACCTGGTCCTAATGCTGAAATTCTACGCTTGTGTGTGATTTCAGATAAAGGATTCGTCTGATCCAAAAACTGAGATAACTGGGAAGTTCCAAAGAAGGAGTTGATAACAGAAGAAAGCGTACGTGCATTGATCAGATCTACAGGCGTAAATACTTCATTGTCACGAACATTCATCCGCTCGCGAATCGTTCTTGCCATACGGGCCAGACCAACACCAAACTGCGCGAAAAGCTGCTCTCCAACTGTTCTTACACGACGATTAGACAAATGGTCAATATCATCCAGATCCGCCTTCTGATTGATCAATGATACGAGGTACTTAACGATACTGATAATATCTTCCTTAGTAAGTACTAAGGTATTCATATCAGTAGTCAGACCCAGTTTCTTATTAATTTTATATCGTCCTACTTCACCCAGGTTATATCGTTTATCTGAGAAAAACAATTTCTCAATTATACTACGTGCTGTTTCTTCATCCGGTGGTTCAGCACCTCTTAACTGGCGATAGATATATTCGACTGCTTCAATTTCGTTACTGGCAGGGTCTTTGTGCAGCGTATTATAGATAATCGTATAGTCTTCATCGATATCTTCACGTTGCAGGATTACTTTATCTACATCAGCTTCAAGGATAAGTGGGAAATGTGATTCTTCCAGGACGATATCCCGTTCCAGAATGATCTCATTTCTTTCGATTGTTACCACTTCTCCGGTATCTTCATCTACGAAATCCTCTGTCCATTTGCGCAGGACACGTGCCGCTAATTTGCGACCTACTGCTTTCTGCAAATCTTTCTTTTTGGCCGGAATTTCTTCTGACAAACCAAATATGTTTAGAATATCTTTATCAGAATCAAAACCAATCGCTCGGAGTAAAGTTGTAACCGGGAACTTTTTCTTTCTATCGATATAAGCATACATCACCAAGTTTATATCAGTAGCAAATTCCATCCAGGAGCCTTTAAAAGGAATCACTCTGGCAGAGAAAATTTTTGTTCCATTGGGGTGGAAAGACTGCGAAAAGAATACACCAGGCGATCGATGTAACTGTGATACAACCACACGTTCTGCGCCATTAATTAAAAAAGTTCCTTTCGGAGTCATATAAGGAATATTGCCCAGGAATACATCCTGTACAATCGTCTGAAAATCCTCATGTTCTTCATCATTACAAGATAATCTCAGTTTAGCCTTCAAGGGCAAACTATAGGTGAGACCTCTTTGCATACACTCCTGAATGTTATAACGGGGAGGATCAATATAGTAATCCAAAAATTCGAGCAAGAAGATATTTCTTGCGTCAGAAATAGGGAAATTCTCCTGAAACACGCGATATAAACCTTCGTTTATTCTGTTTTCCGGAGTTGTCTCTAACTGAAAAAATTCCTGGAAAGATTTTAATTGTATTTCGAGTAAATCGGGATGAAAATCAGTCAACTTAATCGTGCCAAAATTCTTCCGATTGCCACTTATGTTTGTAAGGGAATTTTCTGCTGGTTTTGTACTCATTATCGATAGGATTAAAAGTAAATATTGGATTTATGTTCAATGCTTTCTGTGAAGCAACTATTCAATGCACACCGTACAAAATAGCTATAGGCTTAGCAGGGTTATAACATAACCTTACTAAGCCTAAGCAATATTTTAACAATACTTTTTATAAATTATAAAAGTAAATCCAATGCAGGCATCACTAATGCCTGACCGGAATTGTTCAGAATGATGTTAATTACTTAATTTCTATCTCGGCACCTGTTGGTTCCAGAGCTGCTTTTATAGAGTCAGCCTCATCTTTGGAAACACCAGTCTTGATAGGAGAAGGAGCGCCATCTACCAGATCTTTTGCTTCTTTCAAGCCCAGACCTAAGATATTCTTAACTTCCTTCACGACAGCCAGTTTATTTGCGCCGGCTGACTTCAGTAATACATCAAACTCAGTTTTGGCTTCAGCGCCACCATCTCCACCAGCGTCAGCTGCCGGACCGGCTGCTACTGCAACTGCTGCAGCGGCTGGCTCGATACCATACTCGTCCTTTAATATAGCGGCCAACTCATTTACTTCCTTTACTGTAAGATTTACAAGAGTTTCTGCTAATTGTTTCAATTCTGCCATTTTTTAATTAATTTAATTTTTTTCAATAAGTATATTATTGCGTATAGCTTGGAAGCCTTAATTTATTGCTAACGAATTAGTTAGCCTGTCTTTCCTCCAGTGCTTTAACCAGTCCGGCGATTGTAGAACCGCCTGATTTCAGGGCACTGATCAGATTCTTCGCAGGTGATTGTAACAAGCCAATCACATCACCGACCAATTCTTCCTTAGACTTGATCTTAGTCAATACACTGATCTGATCATCACCGATATAAACGGCTGAATCAATGTAAGCTGCTTTAAGCAATGGTCTGCTATTCTTCTTTCTGAACTCTTCCAGCAGTTTAGCCGGAATATTTCCAGTCGCAGAAAACAGGATCGCTGTAGGACCGCTCATTGCTTCATACAATTTGTCATAACCCTTATCATCAAAGGTATCCATTGCCTTCCGAAGGAGAGTATTTTTCACAACAGTCATTTCCACGCCTTTTGCGAAGCAAAGACTACGGAATTTATTGACATCTTCTACAGACATAGAAGAAGCGTCTGTCAAGTAAAAAAAAGCTGAATTGTCCAGTTTATCTTTTAATTCAGCAACCTTTTGTATTTTTTGCTCTTTATTCATTTTTCTTCGATTTAAGATTATCTGGAAACTGATTTCACATCTACTTTCACACCAGGGCTCATAGTAGAAGCTGCAGTAATCGATTTAAAATAGGCTCCTTTCGCGGAAGCAGGTTTCATCTTTGTCAGCGTTGTAATCAACTCGTTTGCATTCTCCACTAATTTATCCGTAGAGAAAGATTTTCTCCCGATCGGGCTATGGATAATACCATACTTATCCACCCGGAAAGCAATCTTACCTTTCTTTACCTCAGCTACTGCTGATCCGACATCCTGTGTAACTGTACCAGTTTTAGGGTTTGGCATCAGACCACGTGGTCCTAAAATACGGGCGATCTTACCCATTTTGGCCATTACACCCGGCATAGCAATTACTACGTCAACATCAGTCCATCCTGCAGCAACTTTATCAATCAGTTCATCCAAACCAACATAGTCAGCACCGGCTTCTTTAGCTTCTGCCTCTTTTTCCGGTGTACAAAATACCGCGACTGATTTAGATTTTCCTGTACCATGTGGTAATGAAACTGTACCACGTAGTGCCTGATCAGCTTTCCGTGGATCTACACCCAGACGGATGTGTAAATCAATTGAACTATCAAAATTAGCATAGTTGCTTTCTTTGACCAGATCCATTGCTGCTGTCAGGTCATACAATTTATTCGTATCGACCTTTGCTAATGCAGCAGCTTTCTTTTTAGAAACTTTTTTCATTAAACAAATTTTTAAGGTTCTATCGCACTATTGGTGCTCCCTTTGTTAAAAAATTATATTCTTACTGATTCCAGGGTGCTTTCCCTGTAATCGTAATTCCCAGTGAACGTGCTGATCCCGCGACCATCTTCATTGCTGACTCGATAGTGTGTGCATTCATATCCGGCATTTTATCTTCAGCAACCTGACGAATCTGATCCCAGCTTACTTTTCCGACTTTCTTACGATTTGATTCATTAGACCCGGACTTCAGATTCAGCATTTCTTTCAATTGCACTGTCGCAGGAGTAGTCTTGACGACGAAATCAAATGATTTGTCTTTATACACAGTGATTATCACCGGTAAAACTTTTCCCATTTTATCCTGAGTTTCAGCATTAAATCGCTTACAAAACTCCATGATATTTACACCTTTTGAACCAAGTGCAGGACCAACCGGAGGTGCAGGGTTTGCCTGACCACCTTTGACTTGCAATTTTATCTTTACTTCTACTTCTTTTGCCATTTTTTAATATTAATTTAAGCGTGGCTTTGTTAAATAAATGGAAGCGCTTTATTTACCCAGCCGGTAATTATTGTTTTTCTACCTGCATAAAGTTCAATTCGACCTCTGTACCACGACCGAATATCTTTACTATCACTTTTAATTTCTTCTTTTCTTCATTAATCTCCTGAATGTCACCAATAAAATCATTAAATGGTCCATCCACTATCTTCACCGTCTCACCTACCAGGAATGGCTCTAACAAAGCTTCATCCATTTCCTGTGTTTCATCAATCTTACCCAGTAAGCGATTAGCTTCATGTTCCTGCATCGGGATAGGAGCATTTCCACCCAGAAAGTGAATTACATTAGGAATATTATTAATTGCAGAAATGATCTCACCAGAGAGTTTGGTGCTATCCGCTTCTACCAGAATATATCCACCTAAAATATTTCGTTCCCGAATTACTTTTTTACCCTTTTCTATCTTATAAACCTTTTCAGTAGGCACTACTATCTGGGTCACAATCTCAGTCCAACCCGATCTGGACAATTCCAGTTCGATAAACTGCTTTGCTTTCTTCTCTTTACCACTGATTACGCGGAGTGAGTACCACTTTTTGGTTTCTGACATGCGATAGTTTTTTTTACAGCTCTTAGAGCTTGTAAATTAATTGAACAAACCCATTCGATGCAGCGTCCATCACCATGATGATCACTGTAAGTATTCCCAGGGCTGTAATTGTAGCAATTGTGCTACCCATCAGATTCTTACGATCAGGCCACTCCACTTTGTGCAGTAACTCATCATAACTCTCTTTTATGTAAGCAATTAATTTATTCATCACTTAATATTTTTTTTGCACGGGCACTAGGATTCGAACCCAGATCAAAGGTTTTGGAGACCCGTATGCTACCGTTGCACCATGCCCGTAAAAAAACCAAGTAAGTGCTTTATCGCTAAAGCACTTACATTGGTGTTATTGTTTTAAAGAACTTTAATCTAAAATCTCAGTAACCTGACCGGCACCCACGGTACGTCCACCTTCACGGATAGCGAATCTTAATCCTTTCTCCATCGCGATAGTAGCCAGTAATGAAACTTCCAGTGTTACGTTATCACCAGGCATTACCATTTCTACGTTCTCAGGTAACTTACAGTCACCGGTAACGTCAGTCGTTCTGAAATAGAACTGAGGTCTGTAACCGTTGAAGAATGGAGTGTGACGTCCACCTTCTTCCTTGCTCAATACATAAACCTCACACTTGAACTTTCTGTGAGGCTTAACTGAACCAGGAGCACAGATAACCTGTCCTCTCTTGATCATAGTCTTGTCAAGACCTCTCAGCAACAAACCGGCATTATCACCTGCTTCACCACGATCCAGTAATTTACGGAACATCTCTACACCGGTAACTGTTGAAACTAATGGCTTTTCGCCCTCTTTCATCATACCAATGATTTCAACACCGTCACCAACATTGATTACACCTCTTTCAATTCTACCGGTAGCCACAGTACCACGACCAGTAATCGTAAATACGTCTTCAACCGGCATCAGGAAAGGTAAGTCAACCAAACGTGCAGGTTCAGGAATCTCTGAATCAACTGCAGCCATCAATTCCTTGATCTTAGCTACGTAAGCAGGATCACCTTCCAGTGCTTTCAATGCAGAACCCTGGATAACAGAAGCATTATCGCCATCAAATCCGTATTGATCCAACAGTTCTCTTACTTCCATTTCTACGAGTTCCAGCATTTCAGGATCATCTACCAGATCCACTTTGTTCATGAAAACAACAATCTTAGGAACGCCAACCTGACGAGCCAACAAGATGTGTTCACGAGTCTGAGGCATAGGACCATCAGTAGCAGCAACCACCAGGATCGCACCATCCATCTGCGCAGCACCAGTAACCATGTTCTTTACATAGTCGGCGTGACCCGGACAGTCAACGTGTGCATAGTGACGATTTTGCGTTTGGTACTCAACGTGAGCTGTATTGATAGTAATACCTCTTTCTTTTTCTTCCGGAGCAGCATCGATCGAATCATAA
>CAZGKN010000070.1:0-15004 GCA_964525915.1 uncultured Saprospiraceae bacterium
TTATAATATCTTCTATAGAAAAACCGGCAGTGTCAGTGCCTTCTAATGCAGCATTTAGCTTTGCTACATAGGCTGCGTGATGTTTTCCGTGATGAATTTCCATTGTGCGTGCATCGATATACGGCTCCAATGCAACGAAACTGTATCCCAATTCGGGAAGTGTAAATGCCATTTTATGTATTTTTAATAGTTAAATAATCAATGGTGATTTGATTCTTAAACCGAAAATATGGACTAATGTTTCGGATAACTTATAAAATATTTCCTTACATAGCCACTATTCACCGGATAGTCAGATATTTCACTAAACTTTCTTAAGCTGCCATCCTTCATAACTATTTTTATCTCGTCTTTCCCTTTCGTGTACATCTCATTTGTTTCAGTACCGGTAAGAACCAGACTGGCTGCCACTTCTGCAGTATAACCAGTCATATTTTCTATGGATTTAATTCTATACTCGACCTCCTGCATTGAGAACTTCTCCTTTGATAATTCAATTTTAAAGATATCGCGCTTCAATATTGCATTAGAAAGGTGACTTAATACTGGATCTACTGATCGGGCAAATTGCTTTAATGCCCACCAGATATCATAATCATCTAACTCCAGAAAGTTTGATACTAATTCGTAATCAGGATTAAATGGTTTATGTTTTTGTAGCATAAAAAAGAGTAGGGCATCAGAGATCAAAAACTGTTCGCCGCCCAGAATACACTTCCTGGCCTGTTCCAATAACCTGATTAACATTTGTTCTACAGCCAGCACTGTCTTATGTAAATAAACCTGCCAATACATCAGACGGCGTGCCATCAGGAATTTTTCTACAGAGTATATCCCTTTTTCTTCTACGGCTAACTGTCCGTCCACTACGGTTAACATCTTTATTATCCGGTCATATCCGATTTTGCCTTCTGCTACACCTGTAAAGAAACTATCTCTGTTCAGATAATCCATTCTATCCAGATCCAACTGTCCGGACACTAACTGATGCAGAAAGTTTGATTTATATTCTCCTTTAAATATAGCAATGGCCAAACTTAGACGCGAATCAAATTCTTGATTGAGCATTTCCATTATAGCCAAAGTCAACTCTTCATGATGCAATCCGGTCAAAGTAGATTCTAAAACATGACTGAATGGTCCATGACCAATATCATGTAAAAGCAGCGCAATAGCTACTCCTTCCGCTTCTTCATGCGATAACTGAATGCCTCTTTTCTGAAACATTTCCAATGTCTCCAGACACAAATGCAATGCACCTAAAGCATGGTGAAATCGGGTATGGTTTGCTCCCGGATAGACAAAATTGCTGAGTCCTAATTGACTGATACGTCTCAATCGTTGAAAATACGGATGTGAAATTAAATCATACAAAATCCCGTCCGGCAGGTTTATAATACCATAAACTGGATCATTGATAATCTTTTTAGTTTCAAACTTCACCGGTCAAATTAAGCACCGTAAAGATACTGTTTGCGTTTGAAGTTGTAGGATGATTAATTGAGTAATATCTGTGTTTAGGTTGGTTTCTATAGATTTATCATATAATAGCATTGAAAAGTCTCAAGAAATTTTAACATTTTCTTGAAATAATGATTTAAATAAAACTTCCGATATCTTTGTTATTGAATTAAAAAATAAATGAAATCAACATTCATATTGTTTTTTCTGGTTGGATTATTAAATATTACAGCGTATAGCCAGAATAAAACCTACAATTCGTCAAAGGATAGTGACGCAAAGAGCCAGGCAATTCTTAAGAAGCTTCAGGCATTTTATAACAATAATGCTCGACAAATTACTTCCAGTTTCCAATTGAAGATTGATTTACCCGATCAAAATACCAGAATCGAGAAGGGCACTATAATTCAAAGCGGTACAAAATTTAATTTAAAAGTGAAAGAAATGACCATTATAAATAATGGTAAGGCACTTTGGATGATCAATAAAACCAATAAGGAAATACAGATCAATGATTATAGTCCGGGCAATACTGGTGGCACTTTTAACCCTACAGATGTAATCCGAATGTATAATCCATCAAAATTTGTGTCAGTTTGTACTTTTGATGGAAAACAAGGAAATAGTATGGTCCAAATAGTTGAGATTAAGCCACTGGACAAAAATGCAGATTATGCAAAAGCCCGGATCACTGTGAATAAATCCAACACCAGACTAACTAAAATTGAGTTATTTAACAAAGATGGTTCGAAGTATTATCTAACAATCTCAGGTACTACGATTAGTAATAAACCAGTTCCATCAAACTTTGTATTCAATGCAGCTAATTATCCCAAATATCACATCGAAGATCTAAGAGTAAATTAACACGGGTGGGCATTAAATCATTTGTAGCATCAACTGCTGCGTCATTTACGGGAAAGATAATACAGCGAAACAGACAAAATGCTATTCTGGATCAGACACAGATATTTCTGAATCTGATAAAAACAGCATCTGATACAGTTTTTGGCAAAAAGCATCAATTTAATGAAATAAAGAAATATTCTGATTTTATCAATCGGGTGCCGGTAGTTGATTATGAATCAATGCGAACATCTATTGAAAGAATTAAGGGGGGTGAACAAAATATACTATGGCCTGGCAGACCAAAATATTTTGCTAAAACCTCCGGAACGACTTCCGGCACTAAGTACATTCCTATGACAAAGGAAAGTACACCACACCACTTTTCAACCGCCAGGGATGCTGCGCTAAACTATATCTATCAAACAGGGAACGGGAATTTCTTTGATGGTAAAATGCTCTATCTGTCCGGTTCCCCACATCTTGATAGGAGTGGACCGGTTCCTACCGGCAGACTGTCGGGGATAGCAAATCACGAGATACCCTCAATGTTCCGATTGAATCAGTTACCACCTTATAAGATTAATTGCATCGACGACTGGGAATCCAAAATAGATGCAATCATAGGGTATAGTATTCATCAGGATATACGCATGATCAGCGGCATTCCTTCCTGGATCAAGATGTATATCGAACGTGTTCTTGACTTTACCGGCAAGAGTCATTTTATCGATGTTTATCCTAATCTAAGTCTTTATATCTATGGCGGTGTTAATTATGAACCTTACCGCCGGACTATAGAATCACTGATCGGTAAATCAATAGATACTCTCGAGACATTTCCTGCATCGGAAGGTTTTTTTGCATTTCAGGATGATCAATTTGACACATCACTACTTCTGAATACCAAAGCCGGAATTTTTTATGAATTCATTCGATCAGATGAAATTAATTCTGAAAATCCGAATCGCTTAAATTTATCTAAAGTCGCTACGGGTGTTCCTTACGCCTTGATTGTATCGACCAATGCAGGACTGTGGGCTTATAACACAGGGGATGTAATTGAATTCACCTCAATCAAGCCCTATAAAATCAAATTTGCTGGACGTACCAGTCATTATATTTCCGCATTTGGCGAACATGTAATTGCCTCTGAAGTAGAATCTGCCTTAACTGAGGCAGCTGCAAAATTTAACATTGAAGTAGGTGAATTTACTGTTGCCCCACAAGTTAATCCACCGGAAGGCAGCTTACCTTACCATGAATGGTTTATAGAGTCACGTACACAAATCCCGGATTTAAAAAGTTTCACTACATATCTGGATCAATGTATGGTTCAAAAAAACATTTACTATAAAGATCTAATCGAAGGTTCAATACTTAGACCGTTGGTAATCAATACATTACCTGTAAATACATTTAACAAAATGATGAAGGAAAGAGGAAAATTAGGAGCTCAAAATAAAGTGCCACGCCTCACAAATGACAGACAAATTGCTGAAGAACTAATAAGAATTAAAAATGAATCGACTCAATAAACTATTTATTCTTTCCACCATAATCATTATTTCCTGTACTCAGGTTTTTAGCCAAAAGACAGTAAAATTCGTGGGTACCAAATATCCAATCCCCAGCGGTTGTGAGAAAGTCTCAGATTATGAAATAAAATGCGGAATGTTTGAGATGTCCTGGCTCTATGCAGAAAAAGGTACAATTGAATATATTCTATTTGAAAGCATAAAGAAAATGGAACAAAATGCCAGTGATTTTAAATACAAAGCCCTGCGAATGTTGATTGACACATTTCCCGCCAGTGGTTATGTTACTTCATTTACTCTCCAGGGCACGAAAATCTTCCAGTTTTTCGCTGCGGGTAATGTTCGTGGTCAGAATGTACTGATTCAATGCATGGATGTCAAGCCTTTCTGGCTGTATGACAATGCCAATCCGTTATTTAAACAAATTATTACCTTACTACCGGATATGAATAAGGAAAGAATGGAAATGGATCCGGATACAATGCCTAAAGTTCAGGAATTTCAATATATCGACCTGAAAGGCAAGAAGAGACCTGAATCACCCGGACATGAATAATATTACTCTGGTTTATATTACCTGCCCGGATGAGGAGACTGCTGTATCTATTTCCAATCAGATGATAAAAGAGAAGCTTATTGCTTGTGCAAATATTCATCAAATACGATCAATTTACCCTTGGATGGATGAAATAATTGATGATTCTGAATATGTGATTTTGGCAAAGACAAAGGAGACGAAACTGGACGAGATCAAGGCTAGGGTAGGTGAGATGCATCCTTATGAAATACCTTGTATTTTGAATTTTAGTGTGGCTGCCAATGAAAAATATGCAAATTGGATTAGTGCTTGCTTAGATTAATTTATCGTTTTCCCAGTTCTATCACCTCTGCTGAATGTACTTTTCCATCATCAATTTCAAATCTAATCATAGTTCGTATTTTATGCCAACCTGTCTTTCCAGCTGCGCCCGGGTTCATTGTTAGCATTTGATATTTATGATCATAAATGACTTTCAGGATATGTGAATGGCCACAAATAAATAGTCCTGGGAGATGTGTCGTTATCAATTCTCTGGCACGAGCTACATACCGGTCAGGATATCCACCTATATGCAGCATAAGCACCTTTAAGTCATTCACTTCAAAAAGTTGAAATTCAGGGACTTGTATTCTAATATCTTTACCATCAATATTACCCCAGACTCCGCGTAAATACTTTGTTTCCTGAATCCGATCTATCACATCCACTGAACCAAAATCACCACTATGCCACACTTCGTCACTTCCAGACCAAAGTGTTTCCCATTGAGGATCAAAAAAACTATGTGTATCCGACAGTAGTGTAATCTTCATCAGTCTGCGATATGAAAAACAATTTTACCGAATTGCTGCCCCTTTTGCATCCGTTGAAATGCTAACTCAGATTGATGCAAAGGATAAACAGAATCAATTACCGGCCTCACCTCATGTTTAGTCACAAAGTCGAGCATCTCTTGAAATTCCTGATCACTTCCCATTGTAGTGCCGTGGATAGAAATCTGCTTCCAGAAAAGTTTCTGTGGGCTAAGACTAATTTGGCCTAATGTACCTCCGTATAACACGATTCTAGCCCCCGGATTACATAGATTTAGCAGAGAACCTAGTCCATTCCCACCTGCGCTATCCAAAATTATATCTATGCCACCAGACATCTCGATCAATTCATCCACATAGTTCTCATTAGTATAAAGTACTCCCCCTTTAGCACCTAACCGAATCGCTTTATCTATCTTCTGATGATCACCAGAAGTGACATAAATCTCAAGTCCCATTGCTTTAGCAAATGTGAAAATAGTCAGGGCGACACCGCCTCCTATGCCGTTTATCAGAATTTTATCGCCGGTTTTAGGAGACCCTTTGGTTACTAAAGCTCGCCATCCTGTCAAACCTGCCAATGGGAGAGCTGCACCTTCTTCAAACGAAAGATGTGCCGGCATTGGGTGGATATATCGCTCCGGAATTGCAAATTTCTCTGCAAAAGTGCCATCACCGGGCATGCCAACAATCTGATAATCTTTACTCTGCCAGGGACTGCCAGGAGGCCAATTCATCCCAGGCTGTGCCAGTACGCGTTTTCCTTCATAAATGCCGGAACCATCTGAACCTAATACTACCGGGAGTTTTATCCGGGCATACTTTCCCTGTGTTATCCATAAGTCCCGATGGTTGAGTGCTGCAGCTTTCATTTCTATTACCGGTCCGTCATAACCCTCAGGGATATATTTTACTTCTAATTGTGGGTATTTACCTATTTCTTTTTGTATCAGGCATTTATACATAACTATAATATATATATTGATTCAAATAAAAGATTTTCTTATTGGATCTATGCAATTTTAAATATTCTATATTGTTATTAATGTAGAAAAGATTAAATTAGTGCATAGATAACATATTCCTAAATTAAATTAAAAGTATATGAATATCACATTTGATGAGTTGCGTATGATCAAGCATTCTTTACCTACCGGAAGCATTAGCAGGATTGCTCAAGAGCTTGATTTAGACGAACAGACCGTTCGAAATGCTTTCGGTGGGGATAATTATGACCAGGGCGGTATTGCCGGAATTAATATTGAACCAGGGCCCGGAGGTGGCATAGTTCATATTGAAGATACCCGGATTATCGATCTTGCCCGGCAACTGGTAAATGAGGATGCATCGGCAAATTAAATTAAAATTTTTTAAACCCTGTTAACAGGGATTTGTATTGATCGGACCAATCTTTACGTATAGTGGAATTTTGAATAAAAAATTCAAACTCAGTTATAGATTGGTCCGATTCGTATTTTTTGAACCATAATATATCTCGTATTGGTTTTTTACCAGGGTAGGAACTTATAATCATCCTCTCTTTTACAAACAATTGATACCGCATAGCATAATCTATTATTTCTGGTTTTTCAGAATAGGGTAGAATGAGTATCAAATTACCGCCGGGAATCAATAATGGTTGTGAATGTTCAATTATTGACACCTGATCCAAAAACAGGTTATGACGACTTTGAGCCCGACCTGAATCTGATGGCAAGAGCCCGGCATCAAAATAGGGTGGATTCATTACTATCAGATCGAACTTATCAGAAATAAATGAATGAAAATCCTGCCGGGTAAATCTTATTCGATCATTCAGTTTATTTTGATGAGCATTAAACTCAGCTTCTGCTATTGACTTTTGGTCTAAATCAATTCCAGTAAATATTGCATTTTTCTGTTTACGCGCTACCATTAAAGTAATCAAGCCACAGCCACAACAAGGTTCAAGCATCCTTGATGTAGCAATATGAGATGCATAGGCGCCGAGTAGTAAACTATCAGTACCAACCTTGAACAAACTATTTTCATGATGAATCACCAAATCATCGAGGTGAAATGGCTGTCCCAAGAATCAATTTATTTCTTAGTCTGTGATGCTTTATAATCTGCCAGGAAAGTTGCCAATCCTTTATCCGTCAGCGGATGATCCAACAGTGCTAAAATTGCTTTCAATGGACATGTTACCACATCAGCGCCAAGTTGTGCTGCTTTTACAATATGTAGCGGACTCCGCACACTCGCGACTAAAACTTCAGTAGAGAAACCCTGAACAGCATAAATCTGAACAATTTCATCTACCAGAGCCATACCATCCGTATTAATATCGTCCAGTCGTCCCACAAATGGGGAAACATATTTTGCTCCAGCTTTCGCTGCAAGGATACTTTGTCCTGCGGAAAATACTAAAGTACAATTCGTAGCAATTCCTTTATCAGTCAGACTCCGCATAGCTTTTACACCATCTTTAATCATTGGAATCTTAACAATTATGTTTTCGGCTATTTCCACCAGTGATAAAGCCTCCTTCATCATACCGGCATAATCAACAGAAATAACTTCTGCCGAAACATCCCCGGCAACGATTTTACAAATATCCTTGTAATGTTTGTAGATATTCTTTTGACCGGTGATGCCCTCTTTTGCCATCAAACTTGGATTAGTAGTAACTCCATCGAGAATTCCCAAATCATTTGCCTCCTTGATTTGATCAATATTGGCAGTATCTAAAAAAAATTTCATGTAACAATTGATAGAAATGAAAGAAAAAAGAAGCCAAACCGCACCGCTCAACCCGCTGCCCTTGCTGCATTTCTACCCTGGGGGAGTTCACAGGGAGCTGGTCGAATGGCTTCCAGATACAAAGTTAGGAAATTTTACTAATCCCAATTACTAAATTCATGTATTTAGATATGGTAATTATTATATATTTGATTTTTTAATACGTAAAAAACTAAACTATGAATCTCAGTAAATCATTAAAACCATTGGAAGACCTATTTTTACTCGTGTATCGAATAGGAATTTCACTTAGCCTTATGACGCATGGATTTCCTAAATTTCAAAGACTATTAAACGGTGATATGAAATTTGGGAATCCGATTGGAATAGGGGAGACACCTACTTTTATCCTGGCTGTCCTGACTGAATTCATAGCTCCATTACTAATTATATTAGGCTTTTTCAGCAGAGTTTCCGCATTCTTCACTATGTGTACAATGTTTGTAATATTTATGGTCGTTCATGGCCAGGATGCATATGGAGATAAAGAAATTGCTGCAATATATTTTCTGGCATTTGCTGTGCTTTTATTTTTAGGTCCTGGAAAATACAGTATCGGAAGTAAATCTGCTAAAGCAAATTAACTGCTGTTTAATTCCATTACTTATCTACATTGATTTTTTGTTTCTATCAATTGCGGGAGTATAGAAATGTAAATGCAACTTCATGTCCCAATATATTCTGTTTAAATGATTAGTGAGGAGAGTAATGGTACCATTAGTTCAGAATTATGAATCTTATTCTATTTTACATAATATTAATTATAGGCTATATTTGTTCGATATTGTAAACCTAATAATTCATAGCAATCTGCCTTAATCGATGCTTGAATTCTTTTGTTTATAACAATGACACTTTGATTTTGACTCATTAGATCAAATAGTATTACGAAAGAATAATCAACTACTAAACCGGATTTGCACAAAGTTTATAATAGATTTTTGGTAAGGCTCAATCAATGTTTTACTTCTCATAAGTTGGATTATATCGACGCTACCATTTTATTAAACAACTTATAAAAATTGAGATTATCATTCACATTCTACCAGTCACCAAATTCTCATAAACATATATATAATTTACTTATATATACTTATTGAATTTACTCTGAATAAATAAAAAAGCGGAATGCATAAATAACTGCATTCCGCTCATTTTAACTTTTAATGAAATTACTTTATGATCGTAATATTTCCTTTGATCTTGTATTCTTGTCCACCGATACACTCGACATCCAGGTAATACCCATAAACATCCGGATCAAGCTCTTTTCCTTTGAATTTACCATCCCAGACAAAGTTGATATCAGTCGTATTGAAAACTTCCTGTCCTAATCGATTGTACACAATAAACCGGTTAAGTTTATTCACAACACCGTTATTGAACAAGCGTAAAACTTCATTACGTGGATCGCCTTTTCCATTTGGTGAAAACGCATTTGGTAAAAAGATATGCTTGTCATTACATTGAGTTTCACGCACATGAATACTAATTGTTCCGCTCAGTACACAATTATCTGCATTCGTAACTTGTACAGTAAAATTAACATCATACGGACCAGGTCCTGTAGGTGTATATATTGGATTTGAGATATTAGGATCACTCAATCCTTCAGTCGGAGACCAGCGATATTTCAATCCTGCCGGAAATGCATTCAACTGAATTTTTTGCACGTCAAAAATTGTATCGGGTGTTGCTGTAACTATGATTTGACCACCAAAGTTACTCACATTGACAGGCACATCTTTTTCAATGCTACAGCCATTACCAAAATCAACTTTCACATGATACGTGGTATCTCTCTCTGCGAAAACAGTTAAAGTATTAGTTCCTTGTCCGGAGATAATATTGTAATCAGGACTCCAGACAATTGTCGGATTTTGAGCATTACTGTTTATTATAACATGTAGATCAGTATTTGACTGCTCACATATCAGGTTACCGCCATTTGCATCTGCGCTTATCTGAGCAATATCTACAGCCACCCTACCCTCAACATAACAATCTCTGAATGCTTTATGTGAGACTCTGACAGTAAACACTGTGTACTTATCTACCGTTGCCAAAGGATTCGGGCTATTTGGATCATCTAATAAATTAGCAGGTGACCAGATATATTCATAGCTCGTATCCGGATTAGGATTGAGATGTATAGTTTTAGTATCACATAGGAAGAATGAATCATTAACAGCATCAATATTTATAAAATCAACTGCAACATCCTCCTGGAATGTTCTGGTACATCCGCCTTCGTTCCTGATTGTAACTGTATAATTACCTGGCTGCGCATATGTATGGGAAGGGTTTTGGTCTGTCGAAGTATTTCCGTCTCCAAAATCCCAAACAAAATTAGTCGCACCTGTACTGTTGTTTGTAAAGTCCACTTTCAATGTACCACAAGCATTTTCCCAGCCGAAACCTAATGTTGGGATTGGTAATACCTTAACTTCAATCGTATCAAGATATGAGCATCCGGATACCGGGTCTAGTATATTGACAAAGTATGTGGTACTATTCTGAGGATTAACTACAGTCGGATTAGGTATATTCGGATTACTAAGGTATATGGTTGGATTCCAGGAATATACCAGATCAGCACTACCATTTGGATTCATTATAAATGTGGTGTCACTACACACCGTATATTCTTTAGGAATAACTTCCTGATTCAATGAACGGACAGTTATCGTTTTTGAAGTAGTATCACTACATCCATTTAAATGCCAGGCAATTAAAGTAACATTATATGTACCGGTAGGCACATCAAAACTCGGTTGAAAATCAGTCGAAGTCTCATGTACACTTCCACCATCAACATACCATCTGTAATTTGCAGCGCCTACTGATAAGTTAGTGGTGGAAATCTTAGCTAGATTATCACACTCAGGCACTTTCAATGAAAAATTCGATTGTATTGTAGCAGTAGTTAAAACGATCACCTTATCCAGTGTATCAATGCATTTTGCATCCAGTTTTGCAATTAACCGGACATGATAGGATCCAAAAGCCGGAAATGTCACTTTTGGATTCTCGGCAGTTGAGGTATCCGGAGTTCCATTTTCGAACGTCCAGAAATACTGTTCAGCTCCTACTGAACAATTATTAAATTCAACTTCCTTCGTGTTACAAAGTGTATCAGGAATATTAAAACAGGCTGTTGTTTCATTAATACATTCTCTGACATTATATTGGAAATCACGTCTGATACGCGACAATAGCTTCCCATTCCTGAATTCATCAACACATACCCCTACAAGGAACTGCCCTATAGTCGGTGGTGTGCCGGTTAAAATTCCAGTTTGGTAATCTATTTTTAATGGATCTGTTCCTCCCAGTAAATTTTGTAAATTATAGGGGCTCTTCCAAACTACAGTATCAAATGGAGGTGCTGGTGGTGGAAATATCCGACCATCCTTAGTAGAGCCATCTGCTAATGGAGTACATAATCTGTAAAGCAAAGTATCGCCATCGATATCGGTCGCACTATGATCATAATTCAAGGGTTTGTTAGCACAAATATATATCGGAGGCCATTCATCAATTGTTGGGCTGCTATTACAACTTCGAAGCGCGGTTTCAGAGATGAAAACAGTAAAAATCGCACCGGTCTCCAATGGGTCAATAATATTTTCCAAAGTCACGTTTCTGCAACATCTCTGATATACAATATTATATCCACCTTCGATAGCCGGCAAAGTGACTATTGTCCGATATACACCCCGATGTACACAGACATCCTGGCCCAGAACCTTACATTCTGTAGTAATCTTACCATCTAAAGTATCCAGGGGATTATAGGGGACATACACTACCCCATCAATACCGACGTTTGCTGGTGTATTGTCTTTTCCTTTATAGAAAGCTAACCATGCCGGATCATCAAAAAATGCGGCCGGATCGCCATAAAAACAGTCTCTATACACTGTGAGAACTATTTCATACTTATCATTACCCAGGCATCTGTAAGTCATTTCCCCACCTACTATGTGCGTAGCACTTGCCTGAAAATTACATAAGGCCAGAATCCCTACAATTATTAAGAATTTAATGTATTTCATAGGTATAATTTATTTATTGGTGTTCCGTCTTTGATATTATTTATTCTTATCGCTTGATCGGCTTAAATTAACTATTTCTACTCGTCTTTCTTTTGACGCAGCTACGCTGTAAACAGAATTTCGCAAGTCACTGTAACTGCTTACTACGTCCTTAGGAGACTTAGATTCACCGTAACTGACTTGTTTAATCTTAAGCTTACCATTGTCAATGTACTGTGCTATCTTGCCATTATAAGCTGTACGCAAATAATTCAGGACACTGGACACACGTCTGTGCCCCAAATTTTCATTATATTGAGTCGATGCCAATGGGCTGGTAAATCCCTGAATTACAATTTCTACAGATTCACCTCTTGCCAATACTTCTTCCAGTGCTTCAGCAAACTCAATAAGGTCATCGTTTCCTTTTTTCACTTGATTATCAAAGAAGTTATTGATGGCTTTATCAGCTTGATCTTTCTGCTCTCCGCTTAGCGGTTTAGTATATTTATCTCTGAATATCCACTTCTGGTTATAATAAGGTGTGAATGTCTCAGGGAAGGTTTTCTTAGTGATAGTTTTACGTGTAGCGCGATCAGGCTCATCATTATTGAAATAGAGTTCAATCGGTAAGTAGTCTTCCAGATTTCCTTTGCCCAGGTACATCTTTTTAGTAATCTTTGTTACATCGTCCGGTAAGTTTCTGGTATCTACCCAGACACTATCCGGTGCATATCCTTTCTTTGTAGCTATGATCAAATATTTTTGGTTTCTGTTTAAAGTAGATAAGAATTGATTCGTCGTCTCTGGTAATTGAACAATTTGTTCTTTTTCTCCACCATCAGGATTCAGGATTCGAATTGATGTTCCATTTAGAGGCAGGCCGGTTCTTTTTACAAAAGTCTGCACATCCAATTCTAGTGCACGTGATTTCAGATAAAATAATTTGACAATATCCGCATTATTAGCCAGATCGATGGTATTAAAATAAACAGTATCCGGGAAGTAACCAGGTTTACTGGCTATTGCCATATACTTCTGATTCATATCCAGCGGGAATTTATATGAGGCCAGATCCTGATATGTTTTTTCATTTACCGGGGTACCATCTGCTTTCATTAACTGCAGTCTGGCACCTGGAAGCGAATCTCTGGAGGCGGCATCAAATACATACGCCAATAAATTTACCTGCAGTAAGTCAACTTTATATAAATCATTACAACAGGCTTCATCATCGGGCTCGAGGAAATGTGATCCCGTTCTGTTGGAAGCGATATAAGCTACTTTAGAATCTGCCGATTCCATATAGTACAGATCATTGTAACTGCTATTTAACGGAGCTGGCAAATGTTCAGGTTTGGTCCATTTTCCACCTTCAAAAGTAGTACGATAAATATCATACCCACCAAAACCCTTATGACCAAACGAACTGAAATATAAACTATTAGTCGGTTGGTGATAAAAAGGTGTAATATCTGCTTCATCTGTATTTATATCCTGCAAATTCATCGGAGTGCTATACGAGCTACCTTGAATTTCGCTATACCAGATATCGTCTTTTCCCAGGCCTCCTGGTCTGTTTGAAGTAAAAAACAGATATGTTTTACCAATGGATTGAACTGTACCTACGGATGGTTGAGTACTCGAATAACCTTCCATATTTACAGGGCTGGGTAATTCTACCGGAGTACCATACTTACCATCAATAATATCTACTGAATACAGTTTACATCGGATATCTGAATAACTCACATTATTACACACAGAGAAATAGGCTTTCTTGCCATCCGGTGCAAAAGTCAAATTCACGGAATGCAATGTCTTATCAAAATTGAATGGAAGACCCAGTGTATCATTGCCTTTATCATCCTTCAATAGCATTTTGCCAACTAACCAGCCATTTTTAGGATTAATAAACCGGTTAGAGGAATAAAACAAACTATCGTTTAGTACATAAGGTGCAAATTCAGAGTAAGGTGAATTAACATCAGTACCTAAATGGTGCATTATATAATAAGAAGCAGAGTCTGAAGCATTCTTCATCGCCCATTCAATGCTTTCTAATCGTAGTCTTGCTCTATTCACCAACTCTTCATTCTCGCCCTGACTGTTTGTGATATATAGATTAAAATTGGTTTCAGCTTCAGGATACTTTCCTTGTATCATCTGCATTTCAGCAAGATAAAAGATACTTTCCTTATACTTATCTTTATCAGGCAACAACTGAAGTAAAGTATAGTATTTCTCCGCCTTGCTATATGAATTAAACAAACGCGCACTCTCAGCCAGTTTGAAATTTACGGCTGCATCAGTATGGTCAAACTCATAAGCTTCCTCATAGTTTACCATAGCCTCCTTAAAATTATTGGCTGCAAAAGCTTTTTCGGCTGCAGCCAAATGTTGTCTCTTTGTAGTGTACTGAGCTTTCAGTGCTGTCGCGCCCAGGCTTACTACAAGTATTATACTGAATATTTTGATCAAATACTTCATGGAATTACATTTAATTAGATTAATAGACAGGGCAATATTTAACATTGTCCAGTGGTCTGACTTTTGTTAAAATGTATTGAAGCGACAATTCTAGTCCACCTCTCTTATCCGATGCAATGATAAATGGAGATTTATTTACATCATAACTGACACCTGCTTTCCAGTTATTAATATACAATTCAAAAGTAGGTACCCACGCGTCCTTGGTTCTGAAATTAACACCGGCTGCAACTGCATAATTCTTACCACGTTTAGTGCTCAGGTAAAACTTCGCCAATCCACCAAAAAGTGTTTCGTGATATTCCTGCGATTTTTTATATCCTACATTAAGGAGAATGTCTATCGGCTGAGCTACCTGAATACTTCCCAATCCATAAATTGCAAAAGTATTTGGCAACTTTGAATTATCGCCATCATAGAAGTTCATTCTGGGCTTATTGATATGGTTTATACTTGCACCAACATCAACACGTGTGCGCATCCTCTTTTGGAGTCGGA
>CAZGKN010000071.1:0-10225 GCA_964525915.1 uncultured Saprospiraceae bacterium
TTTTAACATTGCATGAGGCGGATAAATTTTCATTTCCACTTTATTACAAGTACACGCGGGGCTCTTGGGGATCAACTGTTCAGGACGAGTATGATAACCAGAACAGGGTTATACCTCTATTCACACCTCGAATAAGTGATCGTTTGACCGGTCTTGCAGATTCGATTGCAGCATTTAAAAAAAGCCCTTTTTACCCACACATTGAAACTGTCGATGATCATTTTCCGATGAACTCACTGGCTAAAACCAGACGTATTCGCATCCTATTGCCGCACGATTATTATACTTCCAATCGTGTCTATCGTACATTATACCTGCAGGATGGACAGAATCTCTGGGATAAATCTGCCCCCTTCGGCACCTGGGGAATTGACGAATCGCTGACTATCATGGCTAGTGAAGGCAAGGATGATTTAGTTATAGTAGCCATTGATCATGGTGATAAGGCAAGAATCCAGGAATATACTCCCGTGCAGGGAACAAAATTAGGTGTTGCACAGGGCAGGCGATACCTTAAGTTTATCGCTGATGAATTAAAGCCGTATATAGAAGGGAAATATCGGGTATCCGGAAAACGAATTGACAATGGTATAGGTGGCTCATCAATGGGTGGGCTTATCAGCACTTACGCTGCACTTTTATATCCGGAATTGTTTAGTAAGTTATTGATATTCAGTCCTTCACTGTGGGTTACACAGGATGTTTTCAAAGAGCTGAAGACGGTTCCTTTCTTTAAGGATATGGATATATATCTATATGGCGGGGGGCATGAAAGCGCTACTTTGGTAAAGAACCTTAAAAGATTTCAGAACTTATTGGAGCAGCGGGGTTTGAAAGAAAATGACATCCGTTTAAAACTAAGCATCAATCCACTGGGAGTTCATAATGAAGCAGCCTGGGGTAAGGAATTCCCGACTGCAATTCAATGGTTGTATTTCATGGCACATAAAAAGCAATAATTTCAGGGAACATAGTAATAATATCAAACGTTTGTGTACAAAGCGGATATTATGAAAAGAATACTTAGTTTGACAATATTATTTGCTGCGCTGTTTTTGTCCGGATGTAAAAAGGAGAGAATTGATTTAATCCCTGCAGTATTAAAAGGATTTGATCTAAGAGACTGCGCCTGTTGTGGTGGCATTATGGTTACATTCCCTTCTGATACAAGTACTCAGGACAACACTTTTTATTTATGGGATTGGGCCAATAATCAATATGACCTGCAAAATGACACCTTCCCATTAAATGTTAAAATACGATATAAACTTCTCCCTCAGGGCTGTGCTGCAGCAAAAGGGAAAATTGAGGTAATCGAATTAATAAAGCAATAATAGACTTGTTGCTTTTGGTTTGGAAATGGATTTTATTGATATAAATACATTGACGCATTTCTGACCATTTCCCTGAAATAAGGGTCTTTCAGATCTTTGATAAATCGAATTGCTTCACCTGTAGATTTCATTTCTGGTCCTAATCGTTTATCCACTTTCGGAAATTTATTAAATGAAAAAACCGGTTCTTTGATTGCATACCCATCCATTTTATTTTCCGCTATGATTTCTTTTACTTTCAACTCACCAAGCATGACTTTCGTCGCAAAATTCAGATAGGGAATCCGATATGCTTTTGAGATAAATGGTGTAGTACGACTGGCTCTGGGATTCGCCTCAATGACATATACCTGTTCATCTTTTATCGCAAATTGAATATTGATCAGCCCTTTTATTTTCAGCGCTTTGGCCAATTTATAGGTATGTTCTTTCATTTGTTCGAGCACCTGTTCAGATAAACTATAGGTCGGTAATACTGCAGAACTGTCACCTGAGTGGATACCCGCCGGTTCGATATGCTCCATTATACCCATGATGATGGTATCTTCTCCATCGGAGATAGCATCTATTTCCGCTTCTTTTGCACGTTCCAGAAATTGATCGATAAGTACCTTATTGTCTGGCATGTGCTTGAAGATACTTATGACCGCTCTTTCAAGTTCTGTGTCATTGATCACAATCTTCATACGTTGGCCACCTAATACATAGGAAGGCCTGACCAGAACAGGATAGCTTACCCGATGTGCAATCTCCAGTGCTTCATCCGGATCAGTCGCAGCACCATATTTTGGATAGGGAATATCCAGTGATTTCAACAGATCAGAAAACGATTTGCGGTCTTCTGCAAGATCCATATTCTCATATGATGTGCCGATAATGGGGATCCCGGCTTGTTTTAGCTTCTCAGCAAGTTTTAACGCTGTTTGCCCACCTAATTGAACAATTACCCCCTCCGGCTTCTCCAATTCAATTATTTCAGAAATGTGCTCCCAATAAATCGGTTCAAAATAAAGTTTGTCAGCTACATCAAAATCAGTTGATACGGTCTCTGGATTACAATTGACCATGATTGCTTCATATCCACACTCTTTGATAGCCAGGAGCCCATGCACACAGCAATAGTCGAATTCGATGCCCTGACCGATACGGTTTGGCCCTGAGCCCAATACGATAATTTTCTTCTTATCTGAAGGAATGCTTTCATTTTCCTGATCGAAAGTCGAATAAAAGTAAGAGGTCTTTGCATCAAACTCAGCAGCACAGGTATCTACTTGTTTATATACACGCCTCAGGCCTAATTCATACCGTTGTTTTCTGACATCAGATTCACTGACCCGAAGGAGCCAGGCAATCTGCGCATCCGAATATCCACTTTGTTTTGCTTCTAAAAAGAGTTCATACGGCAAATCTGCCGGTACATTGTAGCGCATGATTATCTCTTCGAGCTTATACAATTCTTTGATCTGTCTGATATACCAGGGATCTATACCTGTAAGAGATTTCAGCGTCTTTTCAGGTACGCCCAGTCGGACGGCATCTTTTAAACGATATATCCGGTCGTCGCTAACCTGGACAAGGCGATCCATGATGTCTTCTGTTTTTATCCATTCCTTAACATCTGCACCGAGTCCACTTCGGTTGTTTTCCTGTGACTGGCAGGCTTTCTGAAGTGCTTCTTTGAAGCTACGACCTATGGCCATGACTTCACCTACAGATTTCATCTGTAAGCCTAAAGAATGATCAGCGCCAGGAAATTTTTCAAAGTTCCAACGGGGCATTTTTACAATCACATAATCTAGTGAAGGCTCAAAATATGCAGAAGTAGTTCCTGTAATCTGATTTTTTAATTCATCCAATGAATAACCGATGGCAAGTTTGGAAGCAATCTTTGCGATTGGATAACCGGTGGCTTTACTGGCTAATGCTGACGAACGGGAAACCCGGGGATTAATCTCTACAGCAATCAATTCCTCAGTCTCCGGATTGAGCGCAAACTGTACATTACATCCTCCACAGAAATTACCCAGGGATCGCATCATACGGATGGCGTCTGACCGCATCTGCTGATACACAGTGTCCGGTAGCGTCATGGCTGGTGCCACAGTGATACTATCGCCAGTGTGAATGCCCATGGGATCGAGATTTTCGACCGTACAGATGATGATTACATTGTCTTTGTTATCTCTTAATAACTCAAGCTCATATTCCTTCCAGCCAAGAACGGCTTTCTCTACTAATACCTCATGTGTCGGTGAGGCATTCAGGCCATTTTTCAGCGCTTCACCGAAGTCTTCTTCATGCATCACGAAACCACCACCAGTGCCGCCCAGGGTGTATGATGGCCTAATTACTAAGGGGAATCCAATTTTCTGTGCAGCTTCCATGCCTTCCAAATAAGAATTGGCAATATGTGACGGTGCTACCTGCATTCCTATCTTGATCATCTGCTCACGGAATAACTCACGATTTTCTGTCAGTTCTATGGCGTCCAGATCGACACCGATCATGCGTACATTATATTTTTCCCATACACCTTGTTTGGCTGCTTCTATGGCGAGGTTCAGGGCGGTCTGGCCACCCATGGTCGGTAAAACAGAATCAATTTCTCTTTCTTCCAGTATCTGCACCAAACTCTCTACAGTAAGAGGCAATAAATAAATATGATCGGCTGTAACCGGATCCGTCATTATAGTAGCAGGATTTGAATTGATGAGGGTAACTTCGATTCCTTCTTCCCTGAGTGAACGTGCGGATTGTGTTCCCGAATAGTCAAACTCACAGGCCTGACCAATAATAATAGGCCCGCTACCGATGATCAGGACGGAACGGATAGTAGTATCTTTTGGCATAAAACTGTCTTGGAAAATTGCGCGAAGTTAGTGATTTTCAATAAAAAACAGAATGAAATTTTATTCAATTGTTATTTATCCAGAATGCATGGTAAGCATGAATTCAGTGTTTGATGGCAATTCTTCACTGATTACTATATCAATTATCATGGAATTGATGCCATTTATGCAGGTTGCCCTCATAAGAATCCGCCATTATTTCCAGTTTTCAAGAATATTGATGCCAAAATGTGTACGGATTTGATTATTTTTTAACTGGTATATTAATTGTAGCTTTGAAAGTATTCCAAATATTTAATATATGACTTTAGATAATTTCACTATAAAAGCACAGGATGCAATAGTCAAAGCACAACAAATTGCAGCTGCCAATGAACAACAGACAGTGGATACTTCACATATCCTCAAAGGGATTATGGAAGTGGATGCAGGCGTTTTCGATTTTCTTATCAATAAGACTTCGGCAAATGCAAATCTGATAAAAACAGAAAATGAGAACTTGATACAGAGTATCCCGAAAGTGCAAAATGCAGATAAACAGTACCTTTCAAATGATGCAAACAGTGCGTTAGCGAGGGCGCGCTCGGCAATGAAGGAGTTTGGTGATGAGTTTATTTCTCTTGAACTTGTACTGTACGGCATTTTGACGGGTCAGGATAAGACTGCAAAATTGCTGAAAGATGCCGGAATTAAAGAACAAGATCTGAAAATGGCAATCCAGGCATTAAGAAAGGGAAATAAAGTTACGGACCAGAATACAGATAGTAATTACAACTCGCTGAATAAATATGCTATAAACCTGAATGAAAGAGCGGAGTCCGGCAAATTGGATCCTATCATCGGTAGGGATGAAGAGATCAGACGAGTTTTGCATATTCTTAGTCGTAGGAAGAAGAATAACCCTATTCTGGTTGGTGAAGCTGGTGTAGGAAAAACTGCCATTGTAGAGGGTATCGCCTGGCGTATAGTAAAAGGTGATGTTCCTGAAAATCTCAAATCCAAACTTATTTATTCACTGGATCTGGCTTCACTGGTAGCTGGGGCAAAATATAAAGGTGAGTTTGAAGAAAGGTTGAAATCAGTGATCAAAGAGGTTTCTGAAAGTAATGGTGAGATCATTCTTTTTATCGATGAGATCCACACATTAATCGGAGCCGGAGGAGGTAACGGGGCTATGGATGCAGCGAATATCCTGAAACCCGCTTTAGCCCGGGGAGAGTTGCATGCCAGCGGTGCAACTACACTGGATGAATATCAGAAATATTTCGAGAAGGATGCTGCCCTGGTGCGGAGATTTCAGGTAGTGATGGTAGGAGAGCCCAGTGTAGAAGATACGATTTCTATTCTACGGGGATTACAGGAGCGCTATGAGGTTTTCCACAAGATCGATATCCTGGATGAAGCATTAATTGCAGCAGCGGAATTGTCTCATCGTTATATAGCGGACAGACAGTTACCGGATAAAGCGATTGACCTGATCGATGAGGCAGCAGCTAAACTCCGGTTGGAACTAGATTCTGTCCCCGAAGAAATTGATGAGTTAGACAGAAAAGTCAGACAGTTAGAGATTGAGCGGGAAGCCATCAAACGAGAGAAAGACACTAAGAAACTGGATGCGATCAATGAGAGCATTGCTAATGCAAAACAAGCTTACGATTCAGTCAAGGCTAAATGGCAAAATGAAAAGGCAATTGTTGACGCTATCAACCATATTAAAGCTGAGATAGAAGACCTGGATAGAAAAGCAGAAAAAGCTGAAAGAGAGAGCGATTTTGAGACTGTTGCTAAGATCAGATATGGCCAGAAACAGGACTTGGAAAAACAACTACACGAACAGGAAGAAAAATTAGCTGCATTGCCTGAAGGTTCACGTTATACTGCGCAGCAGGTCAGAGCTCAGGATATCGCTGAGGTAGTTGCAAAATGGACGGGGATTCCGGTTGCAAAATTGCAGCAAAGTGAAAAAGATAAACTAGTTCATCTGGAAGATGAAATAGGCAAGCGGTTGGTAGGCCAGGCTGAAGCTGTACAGGCTGTAAGTGATGCAGTGCGGCGAAACAGAGCAGGTCTGGGCGATCCGAAGCGTCCGATGGGTACTTTCATTTTCTTAGGTCCGACCGGTGTGGGTAAAACTGAGTTGGCAAAGGCGCTGGCCGAGGTGCTGTTTGACGATGAGAATGCCATTACCCGTATCGATATGAGCGAGTATATGGAGAAGCATTCAGTTTCGAGGATGGTTGGTGCGCCTCCCGGCTATGTGGGTTATGAGGAAGGTGGGCAGCTGACAGAAGCTGTCCGGAGAAAACCTTATTCCATCGTTCTGTTGGATGAAATAGAAAAAGCACATCCGGATGTATTCAATATTCTTCTACAGGTACTTGATGATGGCCGGTTGACGGACAGTAAAGGACGTGAAGTTAACTTCAAGAATACAATCATAATTATGACTTCCAATCTCGGTTCATCAATAATACTGGAGAATTTCGAGAAATTGAATGACGCTGATAAAGCAAAGACCAGTCAACTTATCGAAACGACTAAGTTGGAAGTTTTTGAATTGCTGAAACAGAAGATGAGACCTGAATTCCTGAATAGAATTGATGATACAATTATGTTTTTGCCATTACGTAAGGATGAGATCGAACGAATCTTATTGATGCAGGTGGCAGGTATTAATAAAATGTTGAAACGGCAGGAACTGAGCATGTCATTGGATGAAAAGGCAATTGATCTCCTGGTTGATGCCGGTTACGACCCGCAGTTTGGGGCAAGACCGATGAAACGTGTCCTTCAAAAAGAATTGGTCAATGAACTTTCTAAGTTGATTTTATCTGGTAAATATCTGCCGGGCGATACGATTATCGTATCCGGAACGAATCTGGGATTGACCTTCAGCAAAAAGAATGGTGATAAAGACGAATCATTACTTTCCACCACAGTCGAGAAGGAAGATCGCTAATCTATGCAATAAATCCACAAAATGAGTTGATATAGTCAGCTTAATTGTAGATGAAAAAATCGATTATAATCGGTAAGTTTTGAATAGAACATCGAGCTGAGAAAAGATTTCAGGATATACATTGCGGAAATATTCGCCATACACGAAATAATGATGCACTGCGACACCGAAATCATCGACTGGGTCAGGGATACCTATCAGATTACGGATTTCATTAAATCCATAATTGGCGACAGCGTATAAATCGAGCCAGAAATCCTTTGGTTGTTCGGCAAATTCAATATCAGGATTCAGATATTTGAATGCTCTGGCAAATTCATATAATGCGATATTGAAATATTTTTCCGGTTCCTGGAAAGCAGGTATTACATGTTTTAATGAAAAAACGAGCACCTTGTCCTCGAAATTGATTTCGGATGCATGATAATGAGCAGGGTAGGGTGGACTTAGAAATGGATATGGATAGACAATGATCCGGTCAAAGGATGAAAAAAGGTATTCTTTGTGAGCTAAAGTCATCCGAATCGGATTAAAAGCAATAATAGCGCGGACATCATAAGGTAAATCATCTTCTGAACCTACATTGATCCATACTTTATCATCGATAAATATTGCAATCCGGCTATCAAATAACTTTTTAGATTTAGGATCCAATTCCCTGTAATATTCACTATAATGCTCAAAAATCCGCTTGATTTTGGCATCCAGCCTTGGCGGATAGCGTTTATTCCACCACAGATTCAGTTGTGTCTCTGTGAGATAAATACTGGTAGCCATGATCGCCGGAAAGACAAGATATACGGATATCCATTCTCCAGTCTGACTGTATGAAATGATGATGATAATTCCTACTAATATTGCACTGACTATATAAAGAAGACCACTAAAACGCATATAATTTTTCTTTCAACTACTTGTATTTTAGAAACGATTTTTGAAAATATATTGATTCATTCAATATGAATTTTAGTGTAATTATTGAATGTAATTAATTTTCAAATCTGATTTCGAATACTTTAAATGTGAAGCTATATAGCTTTCGGGCACAAAGCTAAATTATTTTTCATGTAACCTTGTTTAAAATCGAAATACATATATCTTTGCATCCCGAAAAGGTACCTTAGCTCAGTTGGTAGAGCAAAGGACTGAAAATCCTTGTGTCCCTGGTTCGATTCCTGGAGGTACCACTCGAAAAAAGCCTTGTTGAAATACAAGGCTTTTTCTATATATACCAGTTTAGATTTAATACAAAGCTTAGTTTGGCTATAAGTGAATAAATATCTGATGTGTTAATGTTTTACTATTGAATTTTTGGTATTTACTGGATTTGAAAGCTTGCTGAATATTGACTATTTTCTGAAGTTAAGTTTAAGATATAAAGGCCTGTCGGGAAGTTTGCCAAATCCAATTCGCCTGATGTCTCATTTAGTTCCAGTGTTTTTTTGATTAACTCATTGCCTTTTACGTCAAATACTTTTAGCGATTTCAGATGTTGTGCCTGTTCGCACTCCCAGTGAATTTTACTTTTTGCGGGATTAGGAAAAATTGTTACCTGTCTTTCAGAATTACTAAAATTTGTTTTTATTTCATTCGTTTTTTGATAAACGTACATACGGGTTGCATGATCTACAGGCTGCCATTCACCTCCATATCCTTTTCCATCATCTGCGAATTTTACTATTCCTACATTGTTTCCTTCATCATATAACTTCCAGGTTTGCCCCAAATCATTACTTACATAGGTGCGGAATGGTCCGCTGATATTTTGTACACGCATTGTTACAATTAGTGTAAAGCCAGTTGTTAATGTGGCGGAGCTGATTTTGCCGGGAAAAGGTTTTACGATTTCTTTCCAGGTATTGCCGCCATCAGCACTCAGTAATAGTTTGTCCTTATTGTAAGCAACTCCGTTCATTGCATCTGCAAACGACATAAGCGCAGCACCGGTCACTGATGCTGTCCAGTGCTTTCCTCTGTCTTTTGAATGAAAAATGCGATATTCCTTCTTTTGCTGATAGTCATAAGTTCCGAACCATACATCATCACCTCTGACACAGTAAGCAGCCGGTAAGCCATATTCATTAGGCCCGGGTTTGGGTATCCATGTTCTGCTGATACGATCCCAGGTTTTACCGCCATTGCTGGTTATTTGTACCTCATAATACCTGAATGTATCTACTCCTGTCCAGGTAGGATCACCGATGGCTACACCGTTGTCTTTGTCCCAGAAATAAATAGCATTAATATATGAGGTGGGGTATCTGAATCCATCTGCAAACAATCGGGACCAATTATTGCCTCCGTTTTCAGTGTACATAATAAAATTGTTAGTATTGAAATCCACGCCGGCAAGCCAGGCATGATTTTCATCCACCGCTGTAATGCTGGTTGGCTGAGGTTTATAGCCAAAAGTTAGAAATGAAGTATTCCAACTCTCACCACCATTAGAAGTCTTGAAAATCACTACCTTATCTGAGGTTAATGGTAAATAGCTGGATTCGTCCACAGACCAATAGGTGCCTACAGCCAAGACTGCATTAGTATTTTTGCTTCCGATCGATAAATCATAAACACCGCACGTATCTTCTGGAAGCGGAGTTTTTACAGACCACTGAGCTAATAAGTTCTGATGGAAAGTAATAAATAGTAAACAGGTAAGTAAAATATGATTTAATATACATTTATCCATTTCGGTTGTATTAATAAGCCATTGAAAATAATAGAGTTTATAAGTTGTAGATTTACTTTAGTCCAATTTTATAATTGTAAATCATGTTCCAGGATGTCTCAATAGCCCGAATATAGCTTTTTACTTGTTCTGAAGTTGAATTTGATAAGTAGTATATTCAGCTCTGACATTAATTTCATTGTTTTCATCTAGTGATTTATAATTATATGTACGCACCAATGAAAGTAAAGCTTTTCCGGGAGGAATCAGTTTTGATTGATCCGGACTGATCTGAATGTCATGGGTGGAAACAGGACCACTGACAGTTCCCATATTGGTTTGTCCACCACCGGTGAGTATCCATGTTATTTTTTCATCTTCCTTCAGATCAGCACCTGTCCAGTGGATACTGATC
>CAZGKN010000071.1:10235-14979 GCA_964525915.1 uncultured Saprospiraceae bacterium
CCTCCGGAAGATGGATTAATCCAGAGTGAATCTATGATCGGGTTATCAAAGGAGAAATACAGATTCTTGTCATGCTCATTTGTAGCAGTTAGTTTATATTCTTTGTGCATCATTGACGGACTATTGCCCTCATATACGAAATGTCCGTTGATGTCATGCCGGGTTGTCAGCAATCCATTGATCCTGACTTCATAAGCAGCAGTATCATCTTCGCCTTTGGCCAGACTATCATTATATTTAATCGTACAATTGGCACTAAATTGATTTATTTGTGGTGAAGAGTTCCGTAGAAATGCATCAAATTTGACGGGGAATGTTTCCTTGTCGTTACTATTATCTCGTTTGCAACTCACTAAAATTGTTAGTAGAATAATACAATATCTGAACTTCATCTTTTATAAATTTGTACAAAACTAATAATGAAAGTCGATTCTGTGAAATCTATCCTGATTACTGATGATTGCGATCACTTGCTTATTGATGGCTTAATCAAATTGGGTTATAAGGTAGATTATCACCCTGAAATTACATCAGAAAAAGTGGATGAAATTATTCATTCCTATTTTGGGATTGTTGTCAATACAAAAATAAAAATGGATAAACACAGAATCGACCTTACAAAAAACCTCAGCTTTATTTGTCGGCTCGGTTCTGGTTTAGATCATTTTGATTTGGATTATTGTGCGGAGAAAAATATCGCTGTGATAAGTTCTCCTGAAGGTAATCGTCAGGCTGTAGCTGAACATGTGCTGGGTATGGTGCTAGCCTTGATGATCAAGCTGAGAGAAGGGTATGATCAGATTTATCAACAAACATGGAATCGGGAGGCAGTTAGAGGAACTGAACTGTCCGGAAAAAAAATTGGTATCATCGGTTTTGGTAATAATGGGTCAGCTTTTGCTGATATTTTATCTGGATTTGATGTAGAGTTGTTTATCTATGATAAATATAAAACTGTGGAAAGTGGATCCTTTGGGAACTCTACCCGGATTTCATGCACATTGGATGAAATTTTGGAAAATGTAAGTATTATTAGTTTTCATATTCCATTGACACATGAAACTAATGGAATGATAAATGACTCATTTATAGCCCGATGTAGACCCGGGACAATACTCATTAATACTTCCCGTGGACGGATATCTGATTTGGATGCGATTATCAAAGGTTTACAAACAAAACAATTAGGCGGCACATGTCTAGATGTCTTCCCCAATGAAAAAGTTTCTACATTTTCACCGGAAGAAAAAGCACAAATTAATTATTTATGTGCGCAGAAAAATGTTGTATTGACGCCACATGTGGCTGGCTGGACGATAGAGTCAAAAGTTAAAATTGCGAAGATTCTTCTGGATCGGGTGGCACATTTGAAGTTTTGAATCGTTATTTTTTTATTGATGTTGTAAATATTTGTAAATTAGTACGATAACACAATTATCTGTTGCTTTACCTAAAAAAATATTTTAGTTTCGCCTGCATTTTGTTATAATTGCACTTCATAAAAGTTAATACTTTAAAGAGTTCGTATGAATAAAATTTATTTACTAATCGTTTTTATTATCGGTAGTATTTCTCTTTCACAGGCACAAACCTCACTGGGTGGTAAAATCAAAGATGCAGATTCCCATGAGATTGTGATTGGTGCTACTATTCTGTTATTTAAAGATGGGGTACAGAAACAAGGTACTGTAGCTGATGAATGGGGAAATTATCAATTCTCCAATATCGACCCTGGAACTTACAGGGTTGAAGTTTCGATGATATCCTATGCTAAGCAAGTCATTACCAATGTCGTAGTCGGATCTGGTAAGGTAAATAAGCTGGATGTACAATTGACCTCTGAATCAAAAACACTGGATGAGGTAGTGGTAACTGAGCATAAAGTACCATTGGTAGAGCAGGATAATACAACTCAAGGAGTTACGCTGACAAAGGAACAGATTGAAAAATCTCCTTTCCGGAATATCACAGCGATAGTAAGTAATTCAGGTGGTGTTTCTACAGGTAATACGGGTAGTGTATCCATCAGGGGTTCTCGTCCATCTGCTACTACGTATATAGTGGATGGTGTAAAAGTTTCCGGCGCTTATCTCCCACCGAGTGAATTAGAACAGTTGCAGGTAATCACCGGCGGTCTGGAAGCTCAGTACGGTGACGTGACCGGTGGTGTAGTCGTGGCGAGTACAAGAGGTCCAAGCCAGAATTTCAATTTATATATTGATGGTGAGACATCCAAGTATCTTGATCCTTACGGAAGATCTGAGGTGAATGTTTCTACATCAGGTCCTATCTGGAAGAAAGATAATAAGTCGATCATTGGATTTCGATTAGGCGGACGTTACATTGGTAGTTTTGATGATAGCCCTTCTTTTCAGTCCCGCAGATATATGAAAGAATCTGAAGTTGCACGTCTGGAAGCTAATCCTCTACGCAAGGTGGGTTCAGCATATTTTCCTGAAGGCGAATTCAATACAACAAGTATTACTGAATGGAGTAAAACTTCTAAAAACAATCAATCAAGAAACTACGACCTCAACGGTAAACTTGATTTCAGACTTCCTTCTAATATTGATATCCAGATAGGTGGTGGTTATACAGATAGTAAAGACCGGTTCAGTCCATCAAATGCCTGGTCTTTAGTAAATTATAATAATAATCCATATAACTATTTTAATCGTTACAGAGGTAATTTCAGGTTCAGACATCGACTGGGAAATCAAAATGAAGTAGATAAAGGATTTATTCAAAATGTCAGTTATACCATTATCGGTGGGTATGAGAAGGAATTTTCACATAGTCAGGATTACAGACATAAGGATAGAATATTTGATTATGGTTACATTGGCCAATATCATTTACTTGATAGTTTTCCGATAGCATTCGATCCAGGTCAAGGTACTTATGAGCAAAGAACAGGTTTTGTTATTTATGTCGATCCGGATAACCCATTATATACACCAGGAACTCAGAATCCAGTACTATCGAATTATAATTTAGTATTGGATAGTGCCTCACGTTCTATTCCAGCCTCTACCTTAAATACCAATGGAATTTTCGATAACGTAAATTCTACAATTCATAAATTATATAGCAACGTCGGCCAGGTATATAATACCTTCAGTAAGGGAGAGAGTGATGATATCACAGGACGTGTAGATATTGGCTTTGATTTAGTGGGTAAAAACTCAGATGGAGGCAGGCACAATATATTATTAGGATTCCTGTATCAACAAGATATAAATAGAAGTTACAGCCTTGCACCAGTTGGTTTATGGAGATTGGCTGATCAGTTGGCCAATACTCAGTTTGGAGCATTGGATTCAACTTCTATCAAAGGTTATTGGACGACACCGGATGGAATTCAGATTCCACTTTATAATCCGGCAGTCACCAATCAAAAAGGAAGTACTTTCTACATCAAAGTCCGAGAGAAGTTAGGAGTACCATTGACTCAATATGTCCATGTTAATAATCTGACGCCTGATCAATTGTCCTTGGATATGTTTTCTGCAGAAGAGCTCTTGAGAAATGGTTATATTGGTTATTATGGATTTGATTATCTGGGCAATAAAGTGGAGAATGCCAGTTTCAATGATTTCTTCACTGATACTGTTGCAGGTCTGACAAATGTGAAGCGATTCACCATTGCTCCGTTTAATCCGACATACCAATCTTTCTATATTCAGGATAAATTCCAGGCAAAAGATGTAATATTCAGATTAGGATTGAGACTTGAGCGCTACGATGCGAATACCAAGGTGCTTAGAGATCCGTATAGTTTATATCCAATCCTGACAGCGCAGGAGTTCTATGATCAACGTGGTGTACCTGTTCCTGATAATATAAATCCGAATTCATTTGTTTATAAGACAAGTAACTCAGGTGAAGCTGCTGCATCCGCATACAGAATCGGTGATGTATGGTATGATACGAAAGGTATAGAAACTTCCAGACCATTCAATTCAAATGCGGATATCCACCCGGCGTATGCCTTGATCAATGATGACCCGGTATTAAAACCGGATATTTCCAGACCGAATTACGATCCGAACCGATCGTTCAGAGATTACAATCCACAGATTACTTTTTCTCCAAGGATTGCTATTTCATTCCCAATATCTGATGAAGCCAACTTCTTTGGTCATTATGATATTTTAGTACAGCGGCCACCTTCAGGTAATTATGCAAATCCATTCGATTATTACCTGTGGGAATCTAGAACAGACATAGCAAATCCTGATTTGAAACCAGAGAAAACTATAGACTATGAAGTTGGATTCCAGCAAGTGATAGGAAAGCAATCAGCGATTAAAATGTCGGCTTATTATAAGGAAATTAGAGATCTGATACAGAGTACATATTTGAATAATACGGCCAATAACGCTGGTCGTATGCTTACTTATAGAAACATCGACTTCAGTACTGTAAAAGGCTTACAGATTCAGTATGATCTGCGTAGATTGGGTAATGTTTCTTTACTCGCAAACTACACATTACAGTTTGCAGATGGTACAGGATCGGATCCGAACACACAGCGAAACATTGCGAAAAATGGAACAATCAGAATTCTGAGTCCGCTCGATTTTGATGAAAGACATGCGATTAAGTTACAGATGGATTTCAGATATGAAGATGGCAATAAATATAATGGCCCGGTTTGGTTTGGCCAGGATGTATTTGCTAATGCCGGATTTAATATTGCTGCTTCAGCTATTTCAGGAAGACCATATACAAAGGATCAGAG
>CAZGKN010000072.1:0-14904 GCA_964525915.1 uncultured Saprospiraceae bacterium
CGCAGCCCTGATTGGGCTGAATGTGCATAGCCCCCAATGCAATTGGGGGAAAGGAATCAGAAAATCTACCAACCCTGAAAGGGTTGAATATGAGCAATTAATTTATTCAACTCCTTGCCCGGAGTTGACTGAATCCGTTAATTTCCTCAGTTTTAACCCAGAGCAATGATTTTTAAACCTTTCAGGCTAGAAAAAATTTGTTATTGCTTTTATTCCAGGCTGTCACATTTTCGAATAATGAAACAGGTAATGTCCCCTTAAATTTTAATCTTTTGAACTGAATAGATAGTTACAATTTTATCGTAGTAGAGGTTATCCAAAAAAGTGAGACAAATTATAAATTCAGTCAACCTATCTACATAAAGAATAAATTCAACCCTTTTCAGGGTTGGTGGATTTGTAAATGATTTACCCCCAATTGCAATTGGGGGCTATTTATATTTCGCCCTTTCAGGGCAAGTAAACAATATATTCTAATTTATTTACAGGCATTATATCTGAATTGAGCTGAATAGTTACTTGCAAAGAGTTTTTCTGTTTCTTCTCTGAATTCCGCATCAAAAATCCCACCAAAAACAGATGTGTCAAAATACAGTCTTGGTCTTACCATATCCCAAAACTACAAAAGATTATCCCATTATTTCCTGGGATAAAACTGGTTTATCATTTAACTTAAGTTTATTTCTTTTTATACGAATTCCTTCTGAATGTCAGCATCCTGAATATTAGCGCGATTCATGTCGGAATATTTAAGTGATTCACCGATTTTAGTCAGTGTGCCGGGATGAATGACTGATTGCTGAATGGCGGTGATGTCGGAATCGTGACCACATTGAATCCAAAATCAGTGGCCTGATGACAGTTATTGCAGGTCTGAGTCAGCGTCATATAATTTGCTTTGAATGTCTCCGGATTCATTGCTTTGATAGAGGCATTGACACTGTCGAGTACCGGTGTGATCATATCAATACTCTTGCTCTCCACTCTTTCTTTCTGATATTTACGGATATCATCGACGGATTCCATGATCTCGTGAATTTCAAAATCAGCTAATTTCCAGTTTTGGTGAATCCCGGCATACCAGAGTTTATTGTGATGAACCTGGATATTGCTCATAAATTCACCAAATCCCGGCTTGTAAGTATCGGCCAGTGCTGATTTCAAACTGTCAATTTGTTTTTGAAATGTGATTATCTGCCTGTTATCATTGTTACAGGCAATTAATACGGATAATAAAATGAATAAAAAACTGATTCTCATGTGTATAACCCAAATCTATACGGAAAATATTTGCCATTGACCAATTGCAAGGCCTTGTCCTTTGAGGATAAAAATACGACACGATCAATGATTTTGCAAATGAATCTGGTGAATGAATTATGCACCCGGGAAAATACAGTATTTAAACGAGCGCTATCACTTTTTTCAGTCTGTCACTGACCTCAGTCGCCACTGTGGATAAGGCATCATTCCCGATAGTCTGCATCGATACAATGGGATTGATTGCCGCTACTTCAATGCTACCATTGTCCTTTTCCCTCACTACAACATTACAGGGCAACATAAGGCCGATAAGGCCCTCAGCCTGCAGCGCCTTTAGTGCAAAGGGAGGATTACAGGCACCCAGAATGGTGTATGGGCGCAGATCAGCATCTAATTTTTGTTTCAGGGTAGATTGCATATTGATCTCTGTCAACACGCCAAATCCCTGCTCTTTAAGCCGGGCTGTAATCTGTATGACAGCTTCATCAAAAGTATAAGGTACGATTTTTGAATAGGAATAACTCAATTTAGATACATTTAAGATTAAAAATGTGATTCCATGATTTGCTTCAACTGGTGAAGCGGTGGTACACCGGATTGTCGCCAGAGAATCTGTCCTTTACGAAAGAGGATTAGCGTCGGCACACTCTGTACCTGATAATGCGAAGCCGCCTGGGGATTGTCGTCAATGTCGATTTTGATGATATTACCTTTGTCACCGATATGGTGTTTAAGCTCCTGCAGGATAGGGGACATCATCTTGCAGGGGCCACACCAGGTAGCATAAAAGTCCACCAACACAGGTCTGTCCTGATTTATCATTTCCTGGAATGTCTTCATGAATCTACTTTAAAATTGTTTTGCTTAAATAAACTTTGTTTTAGGAGAGTCTGATGGCATTTTAGATAATCTTGATTTTATTAAATCAGGCAATACAACTTGATTTTTTTAAAAAATATTGCTTTCCTATGCTATTGTTAAAAAACTTTTAATTTATAATCAGTAAAATTTCAATTTCGAAAGACCATTGCACTGGTATAAGTCCCGTATTTTTTAGTAAAAACGATCCACATTGTCTGTGAGAATTGTTATTTACCTTTGCAAAGAAAATAGTAAAATAGTAGGGTTACAGTAACTTTTGTTACAGAAGCGTAATTTTATTTCTACCCAGGGTCAGGTCGCCATTTTCTTCCAGTTTCTTCAGTAGCCTGGAAACGACGACCCGGGCTGTTCCCAGCTCATTGGCCAACTGTTCGTGAGTGATGGGTAAAATTTTTGAATTTGTCAGTTCAGCTTTTTGCCGGAGTAAGTTTAGTAATCGCTCATCCACACGTTTGAATGCAATGGCATTGATGACACCCAGCAGTTCTTCAAATTTCTGATGATATAGCCGGAATATATAGGCAGTCCATTGGGGATATTCACGTATAAATCCATGTATCTTATCTGCAGGGATGAACAAAAGTTCAGACTCCTCTTCGACTTCTACCCGGACTTTGCTTATTTCATTTCGCAATCCACCCAGCAAGGACATGATACAACTCTCGCCGTCACGTAGATAGTACAGGAGAATTTCCCGGCCATCTTCCTCGGTTCTCATTACTTTTATCATGCCTCTGAGGACAATTGGAACCGAACGAATTGCACTGTTTTCATTAATGAGGACATGCCCTCCCGGGAATGTTTTTCTTATTCCGCTTTCATACAACCGCTGAACTAATTCAGGCGCTGAACGGAAATCATCAATTTTTAACAGATGTTCCATAGACTAAAATTAGGATATTAATGTGGGAAATAATAATATTTTGAATTTTTTCTTTCGATTTAACAAAATAGAGTGTACTTACCAAAAGCTTATTTATCAGTATCACTTTGCTCTACGTGTAATTTGTGCAATATCCTGTGAAAAATCGGTGTAAAAAATACTGCCGAGATAGTAAGGAATGCGATTCCACTATAGAGTGCATAGGCTGAAGAAAACAACACTGCTGTCGTAGAAGGCATCCCTTGCGTAGGCCCCATACCGGTTAGTATCATGCTGGACATATATAAACTGTCGAGCCACCCTATACCGGCGATGTAATGATAACCTAATATACCTATCAAAAGCGAAACAGAAATCATCAGCAGGGCAAACATTGCGTACCGACTGAGCCTGATAATAAATCGGTGAAATGGAATTACTTTTTCTCTGCGGTTTTCAAGTCTCATTTTTTCTTTATTTCTTTCATTAAATCATCCAGATAATCCGTCTGTATTTCCTGAATTTCAATCAGTTTTTTATTTTGATGCACTAATAAATGGTCCATTTTTTCACCCAACAGCTTAATCTCAAGTTCTGCTTTCAGATTGATCTTATAATCATGCTCTGCACGCTGCCTGTCTTTTTGCTCCAGGCGGTTTTGACTCATCATGATGATGGGTGCCTGAATAGCGGCCAGGCAGGACAATATCAGATTGAGTAAAATGAAGGGATATGGATCAAAGGATTGTCGGCCCATTAAACTGACATTGATTATCATCCAGACCAGGATAAATAAGAAAAAAGTAATGATAAATGTCCAGCTTCCGCCAAATGAGGCTACCCGATCTGCTATCTGCTGACCCAGACTCAGTTTTGAATCGATCTCATCCTGAATATTTTCAGATAGAATGGCATTATTCTTAATTGCATTCATTACATCCCTGTCAATCTGAGCCATCTCACCTTTTTCTTCTTCGATCAGATGTGCAAGGTAGTGCCGGCGACAGATATTTAGTTCACTGAGTGAAATGCAACTCTCTTCATTAAATCCGGGGTACACATTGCAGATATAATTGAAGATACTATCCCGGATTTCTTTTCCGTTGATTTCTTCACCGTGTAATATTGGTTTTTTGCTTATAAAACTTGTTTTCATTGGTCCTTCAAATACTATAGAATGATCGGTTCATCAGATAATCCGATTGACTCAGTTAATAACCGGAATTCAAATATATATAAAAATGTAAGTATTTCTGACAGACAAAAATTATGCTTTACTTTCCCCGTTGGGTGTTGGCTCTGGCCTACGCCATAACATCTTAAATCAGCAAATGCGCAAAATACATTAGCAGACAGAGGATTTATGGAAGCGTAGGCTAAACAATGGAGTACTAATTAGTATTGTAAAATTAGGCCATACTTCGGTTTTGTTTCTACGGGATCAGCGATACAAAATCCCGCAGATTACCGCTGAATGGAACGCAATAATGCACACTAGAGAGAAGAAAAGCGTATTCCGCGAGGTCAGCGGGAGAAAAGAAACGCAGATTACCGCTGAAAAACTAAAGCAAGCTCGAGGCCTGACACGGCTTTTCGGGAAAACCAGATTTAAAAAATAGAATCACTATTCAATGTTTGAAAAGCGATTCCAGACTCCTGCCTTATTTCTGCGGGATCTGCGATACAAAATCCCGCAGATTACCGCTGAATGGAACGCAATAATGCACACTAGAGAGAAGAAAAGCGTATTCCGCGAGTTCAGCGGGAAAAAAGTAACGCAGGATACCGCTGGAGAACCATAGCAAGCATTGTGCGTACGTCAGATGCTGTGGTATCTAAGAGGGGCGTAGCCCTGAAATCTTTGTAGAATAATCATAAAACCATATTAGGGGCGTAGCCCTGATATCTTAAATCTGCAGACTATCACAGAGTGCTACTAATGCTATTTCTCCAGAATAAATTTGATCGCAGATGATCCGGAAGCGCAGGTATTGGTAAGAAAATAGACACCAGCCGGATTGTCCGATAAGTGCAAGGCCATTGTCTCTGCACTAACCCGATAAGTAGCAATTATCTTACCGGAGGCATTAATCAGAATGAGTTGTGATGCCGGGGAAAGCCCGGTGAGTAGGAATTCGCCTGTACCTGGATTGGGACTTATCTGCATTTTCTGTGCCGATGAATTCAGGCAGGCAGGAACTAATATTAGCTTTGAAAACTGTGCCGTACCATCAATATCAAGCTGTTGAAGCCGGTAATAAAAAAAGTCGGGAAAAGAATGTGTGGACAATTGTTCATCGGTAAATTGATAGGATGTCCGTGTATCTGAATTATTTTTGCCCTGTATAGTATCAACTGAAATCCAGTTGAGCCCGTCACTACTGCGCTGGATAATGAATGCACTATTGTTTCTTTCTGCTGCTGTGGTCCATGAAAGGTGAATCTTGTGATCAACACATTGACCTTCAAAATGGATAAAACTGACGGGGAGGATTACCTGGTTATTTTTGGAGATCAGATCCATTTCCGGATCAATGATGATCTGATTCACAGTAAATGGAACATTTTGGGTAAATGACTGTCCCTGATATTCATTGTCAAATACTACATCCATCGACTGACTGTTTCCCACAAAGGACAGTTTGACCGGTGCTTCGAAATATGTCACGGATGAATGGGATTGGGTCTGATGGCAGGTAAGGTGTACATCCTGATTGTTATCCTGATTCCAGCTAATTTGATAGCTGGGATATCCCTGCCCGTATATCCAGTCCTGAAAAAACTCTGAGAGATCCAGCCCGGACGCCGATTCCATGTGTGCCTGGAAATCAGGAGTCTTGGCAAAGCCATAAGCAAGATCCGGATCATCCAGATAGCTTTGCATTCCTGAAAAGAAATTAGAATCACCTAGCTTTTTGCGGAGCATGTGCAACACCATACTTCCTTTATTGTATGTGAGCCGAGTGTTGAAGACCCGATTAATATTGAGTGTATCAGAAGCAGGTACATAGACCGAGCCCGACGTAGAAGAAGTAATGCTCGAGACCATACTACTCCGCCAGTTTTTAAATGCGGTCTGACCATCGAAGTCTTCGATCACCAATGCAGCCAGATAGGTAGCAAAACCTTCATTGAGCCAGATGTCGCGCCAGGAGCCGCAGGTGATCTTATCACCAAACCATTGATGCCCCAGTTCATGGGCTATCAACTGACGACCAAAACTGCCCATGAACGAAATGGTAGTGTGTTCCATTCCGCCACCCCAACCCATCTGACAATGCCCGTATTTCTCTTTATAAAAAGGATAGGTCTCAAAAGTTGATTCATAAAAATCCATGATGGGTACTGTCTGCGCAATTTGTGTGTAAGCCGTAGCTGAATCTTCCGGATAGACATAATTGATGATTGGGAAAGTATTTGGTCCGCTACCGGCCATATATGTGAATTTCGCATAATTAGTCACAGCAATGGCGATCAGATATGCCGGAATGGGGTATCGGTGTTGCCAATGGGTGGTCTTTAGTGTATCATTGATTATCTGACTACGCAGGGCGCCATTGGAGACTGCACTGTACTTCTTAGGAGCTGTGATATAGACATCTATGCTGTCTGCCTTGTCAGTGAGGCTTTGTTTACACGGCCACCAATCCCGGGCTCCGTAGGGTTCAGAAAGTGTCCAGATGACCGGAGTACCATTGTGCATCTGTTGGGCAAATGAACCAAATCCCGAAGAAGTAGGATCACCCTGATAATAGATCCGTACACTATCAGTCTGTCCGGCAGATAAGGTAGATTGTAGATCAATGGTCAGTTCATCATTTCCATTGAGCGTAAAACTCGTCCAGGTATTCGCATGGCGCACGCTATCTACCGTCATGGTATGATAAAGATCAAATACGATAGAGTTCATTGATTCCAGTGCCTTGAATCGAACTGTAACACTACCGGAGATATATTTAACTGCAGGATTAACAGTAAATTTTAAACGGTAATAATTGACATCGTAATTATTGGTATTGGAACTGCTCAGAAAACCCAGACGACTTTCAGCAGCTTTCCGTTCACCGGCTATCAGCATTGATGTCTCGCTATCTTCCTGTGCAGACAGTAAGACTGAGCTAATAATCAATATGAATAGAGCCAGTATAGCTTTCATGGCACTTTTTAATAATTAGTTATTGAAAACACTTCTAAAGGTAAGGTTTTCATTAGAAATAGCGCACAGGGGATGCACTACGATACAGAAATTTCAATAATCCTGTGAATCCGGCTATCGGAGGCGGGCATTTAACTGGGCCCAACCACCACCATTATAGACTTCAGAAAACCCATTGGCCAGCAGAATTTTCCGGGCTGAAGCACTGCGCATACCAGAGGCACAGCAGGTAATCACCGGCCGGTCTTTCTTGATTTTATTCAGATTGTTGCTGATTGACTGAAGCGGGATATTGACTGCGCCTCTGATGTGTCCGCCGGCAAATTCACCGGGGGTGCGCACATCAATGATTTGTGCACCCTTTTCTATCAATTCAGTATAATTAACTTTCGGACCTAAGCCAAACAAATTTTTTAAGAAACTCATAATTATATTTATAAAAATAATGGTAAGGGCGCAAAGATACTGAAAATAATGTGAAGGATGTTTTGACCTTCTGATGACCGCTGGTTGAATTTATTGTGAAAATAAATGAAATCAAAGCCAATAATATTAGAAAAAACAGCGTTTAGTGTTTCATCATGCAAAAGAATGCATTTACCGGTAACAGGTCAACATGTTAGCAATAGATATGGGTGGCATGTTTTATAATTTTATAGAAATATTGATAAAATCTTAGAAAATTCGTTTGTATGGCAAGTAAAATTGGTATTTATTCAATAAATCGTAATTAAACATAATAAATATATCAAATATGGCAGTTGTAAAAGTAATTGAGTTAATGGCAGATTCACCGGCAAGTTGGGAAGATGCTGCACAGGTGGCTATTGCTAAAGCAAGCAAGACGATCAGCAATATTCGGGCAGCGTATATCAAAGACCACAGTGTCACAGTCAGTGACGGCAAGGTGATCTCCTATCGTGTGACACTGAAGATTTCATTTGAAGTAGAGTAGAATTTGAATCTGTGATAATATTAGCCTTGCAGACCTGTGTGAAAGGAATGTGAGGCTTTTTTGTTGCATTAAATTCCGGTAATGAAACGGTGATAATATAAGAATATCCAATTCCTTATCTTTGCAGCGGCGAGTGAAAAATATTATGAGACTATTTTTTTCGGTACTATTCCTGCTGATGAACTTCCAGGGATACAGTCAGATCATCGCGCCGGATCTGTACTGTGTAAAGGGAGATACACTGCGATGGTCATTGCCGGGCAATACCTGTGGGGCTGAAAATGGCTACCTCATCTATGTGGCTTCGGACAGGAACGGGCCCTATACACTTCTGACTACAATTACTAATTTAGCACAGACGGAGTATGTACATACCAACAGTCCGGGTGGTTCATTGTATTACTATATGACTACAGATGCTGCCTGTCCCGCTGAGATTACTTTACATTCGGATACCCTGGACAATAATTCACCTAATCCGGTAACGATTCGCTATGCCAGTGTATCCGGAAGCACAATCAATCTGGCATGGACCCGTAGTACGAGTCCTGAAGTGGTAGCCTATATTCTCTTTCGGAAAGATCCTGACGGTACAATAATCCGGTTGGATACGATACCGGGTCTTACCTATACAGATACGGGGGTCGATCCACAGAAGTATAGCTATGGGTACTATGTCACAGCAGTGGATCAGTGCTGGGTATCGAGTACATTCAACTTTGAACACCGGACCAATCTGCTTGCCGGGAGTATCGATACCTGTAAGGGAACGATGAGACTGGTGTTTTCAGGCTATCAGGGTTATGACAGTCTGAATTATGACTTGTGGACGGGCATCAATGGCGCCCCGGCGGTCAGAGATACCAATCTGGCCTTCGAACCTTACCTGAAGTATGATGTGCTGCCGGGCGTAAATTATTCTTTCCGTATTGCAGCAATCAACAGGGCAAATGGAGATACTGCCTGGTCCAATGTGATCTCTATGCAAATGAAAGCTGCGACTGTGCTGCGCTCTATCTGTCTGACATCTATTGATACTGCAGGCAGGATTACTTTTCAGACCAATGATGGCCTGGATCCCGGAAACTTACAGTACATCAGCGGCGATAGCCTGGATTTGGTAAAGAAAGCATCCGGGGGAGTTCCGGCTACGGTTTCACAGGGCTCATTTTTACTGAATGAAAGTCCTGAAGATCATTTTATCAAAGTCATAGCAACCAACAGTTGTGGTGATGTGATTACCTCCAATATTATACAGGGATTATATTTAAACGGGACATTACTCAATGCCGGTACGATCCATCTGTCCTGGAATCCGGTTACATGGGACAATTCAAATACAAAGCAATATCGCCTCTACGTCAGGCGCAGTACAGGATGGGACGAAGTATATCGAACGGATAGCGGGCCGCTGGAGTTTGATTATAATATTCCGGGGAACAGTCCCGGTGAGACAGGATATTGCTTCAGGGCAGAAGCAGACCTGAGTAAGCCGTGTGGTAGCAATAATCCTGATGTCATCACCAGCTCCAATATAGTCTGTGTAGAAAAAACAGCAGGATTTTTTATGCCCAATGCCTTTAAACGGGGCGGTGTGACCCCGGTGTTCAAACCCGTCATCTATTTTCCAGAGAATATGCGCTCGTTCGAGATGTATATCTACGACCGATGGGGGAATCAACTTTTTCATACCACAGATGCAAATGTCGGCTGGACAGGACGAAAAGGTAATCAGGATGCACCTGTCGGAAGCTATGTCTATTTTGCCAGATTAGTTTCCGGCAATGGCAAGGTGTCTGAACAAAAGGGCACTTTATTTCTCCTCGAGTAAAACCCCAAAAGCTATAAACTCCGCAGATAGCCGCCATCTACCGGCAGGTTCACACCATTGATATATCCTGCAGCCGGAGTGGCCAGAAATGCAGCGACAGCACCGATCTCCTGAGGATTGGCCAGGCGACGGAGTGGAATCTGATCCACATACTTTTGGATTATTTCTGCTTTGCTGACTTCCTGTGCTTCAGCGCGCTGTGTCATCAGCGTGTCCATACGATCCGTGAGCGTATATCCGGGTAATATATTATTGACAGTGATGCCATGCGGACCCAATTCACCGGCAAGTGTCTTTGCCCAGTTACCTACGGCACCCCGGATTGTATTGGATACGCCCAGACCGTGAATCGGTTCTTTCAGTCCGATGGAAATGATATTGATGATGCGACCAAAGCCCTCTGCTATCATAGTTTCGGCACTTTGCTTCATGATGATCTGTGCACTGAGTAGAAGCGAGTTGAATCCAGCCTGCAGATCATCTACTGTACTGGAGAGTAATGAGCCACTTTTCGGCCCTCCGGAATTTAATACCAGGATATGAAAGCCCGGATGAATCGATGAAAGACGGCGACGCACATCTTCCGGTTGCTGCATGTCCATAGTGATAAAGCGGTGTCGCTGTCTTTTCTTCTTATCCAGCAATGCCAAGGCTGCACTTAGTGCTTCAGCATTTCGCGCAGCTAAGGTGATATTACATCCCATTTTCGATAACTCTATTGCTGTACTCAGGCCAATTCCCTTACTACCGCCACACACTAAGGCATATTTACCACTCAGATCCAGATTCATATCGTGAAACATTGATTTTCTGTGGTCAAAGATACGAAATCTAACAGGGTTTCGCTTTAGCCGGAATTGATCTCTGTACTATTGCCAATGGTGCACGATAAAATCCGGGGAATATATTTAAATCTTTTATATATTAAAAAAACTGCTATATTTGTTTGTATTTAAGTATTCAATAACTTGAATCGAATAAAAAACACCTTAAAATTTATCTTTTCCGGCTTATTTCCGGTTATAGTTTTTCTATGTCCGAATGCAGTATTGGGGCAGAAAAATTATTTAATCCAATATTCGAAACTGGATGCCGATGCCGGCCTGATCGACCGCAATCACCGGGATATTTATCAGGACCCACTGGGTTATGTATGGATTCTTTCATTGAATAAACTTTACCGCTATGATGGTGTGGAATGTAAGGATTTTTCAAATAGAATTTATAAAGCGACAGGCAGGAATCAACTGGAAGGTATTCGGTTTTTAGGGCGAAATGATGAAAAACTGATTATTGTCATTGCATCTAATGTCGTCGAATTGGATCTGAAATCGAATAAAGTCAGGAACTTATTTTCTGTCAGACAAAGCGACAGCTTTCTCCGCATTATTAATGTGACAGAAGATAACAGCCATTATTGGGTTGTATTAAGCAATGGTGTAGTTCAGGTATTTGACAAACAGTTCCGCCCACAGCGTCAGTTTTCAATACAGAATAAAAAATTCTTAAAATATTCTTCTACCCGGATTGTTGATGGCTATTTATTTTATTCTTATTTCAATGAATTAAATGTGTATGATCAGAATGGACGAATGTTGTTCAATTTGTTCAATAAAGAAATTGAAATTAATAATAAGAAATACCGGATAAAAAACCTGAATGATTCAAAGCGGGAGCTTGTGCTACAGCAAGGTAATCAGCTGTATAAGGCTCCATTCAGGATCGTAAACAGCGTACTTCAGTTTGGCCATCCTGAGTCTTTTGATGCGGAAAAAGAAAAGAATATTGCTACACTGGATAATGGAAATAAGGTCTTTCTGCCAGGCAAGGATATTTTAGTAGAAAACAAAGATGGCAGCATTACCAGTCTCCGGAGTCAGCTGGTACGCCTGTTTGGCGATAATTTCACTTACAATTTTATAAGTCAGACCCGGGATGGTGTGATCTGGATATTTACCAGTTATTCTTATCTGTTGCTAAAGATCAATAATTATCCTTTTAAGTCCTATTTCGCGCTGGATAATGAAAAAAATCAAATTATCAATAATAGTATTCGCAGCATCGTCGCTGATGATAGAGGCAGACTCTGGGCTTCCGGTTATGATAATTTTAGAGTGCGGAATATAGATACGACAAGCGGACGTACAGAGGTATGTGATCATAATTTTTTAGGCACCAGCCTTTATCGAATGAAACAGGTCGGAAATGAGATTTTTGGCCTCTCTGAACTCGGATATATGGTTGCATTGCAACTAAATGGCAATTGCAGCCCGAGAAACATCCTGGACTTACCGCTGACCGGTATGATTTTCTATGATTTTCTGTTTGTGGGTGCCGATTCGATCTGGCTGGCTACTTCCAATGGACTACTAAAATTCAGGTATGATAGCGGAGTACTTGTAAGATCAGCTATCCCATTTTCCAAAGTGCCAAATACCCGGGTTAATGGTTTCTCCAAGTACCACAATGATAGTATTTATGTAGCAACTGCAAATGGAGTTTATTTGCTCGATGCCCAGGGAAAGATTCTCAGTACATATAATAGCAGCACAAGTGCCGCTATACGGATACCGGATTGTCTGGTTTATCACGTATTCCGCACCGGAGAATTGCTCTGGGCTTCCACGGATAAAGGACTATTTAAAATAAATCTGAACACGAAAAAAGCTACAGTATATGATCAGACCGCAGGCTTACCGGATAATAATGTTTACACAACATTGTCAGACCCTAAGGGCTATTTGTGGTTGGCTACGAATAAAGGAATTTGTCGTTTCGATCCGGAGGATCAGTCTATTCAAAATTATTCGACTGCTCAGGGGCTACCAAACGATGAATTTAATAATGCTGCCTATTTCAAGAGCAATACCGGTACTATGTATTTTGGTGGCTTAAATGGGATTACCGTTATTAATCCATATCTGTTTGGAATACAGCCGAAGGATAAAAGCAATGTGTACATCGAATCTTATAAGTACTCAGACAATGGCCAGACCTATGATACATTGCTCTATAAAAGACGCATTACTGAGCCATTCAGATTGACACCCGACTTCAACCGATTGAGTTTTACTTTCTTCATGCCTTATTTTTATAAAAGTGATAGCCATAAGTACAGGTACAGGATTAGAAATATAGATTCTACTAAGTGGATACTTGCCAAAGACAATGTGATCAGTTTTAATTATCTGCCCCCCGGCAGATATGATCTCGAGGTACAGGGGCTGCGGGTCAATCAGGGGTGGAGCAGGAACAGTCTGTATTTTACGATCATCATTGAAAAATACTGGTATCAGACATTTACCTTTTACCTGATACTTAGTCTGGCCTTTATCGGTATAGTGTTGGCGCTATACAAGATGCGCATCGATAAGTATAAAAATCTGGTGAGTATCCGGAGCAATATCAGTTCGGATATTCATGATGAGATTGGCAGCACGATGAGTAGCATTTCCCTTTACACACAGGCATTGATTATGAATACAGAAGATCCGAAGAAAAAAGAGATTCTGGGTAAGATCCGCGACAATGCACAGTCAGTGCAGGAGAGTCTGGGAGACATCATCTGGTCAGTGCGGCCAACTATGGACACATACAATGCCTTATTTACTAAAATGCGAAGATTTGCACTGGAAATCAGTGAACCTAAAGATATAAAGTGTCATTTTGATTTTGCAGAAAGTTTATCGCTCCGGCGCATTAACATGGACAGACGCCGACAGATCTATCTTTTCTATAAAGAAGTAATCAACAACGCGATAAAGCATAGCGGATGTGAGAATCTGTATCTCAGTTTCCGGCAAGAGCGCACTACAAAGCGATTGGTCATCCGGGATGATGGCCGGGGCTTTGATGAGAATGAGGTGGAAAAAGGAAATGGCCTGACGAATATGCGACGACGTGCTTCCGACATGCATGGTGATTTGCGTATCAGCAGCAGACCCGGGGGTGGTACTGTGATTTCATTGAGTTTTTAGTTTGTTTGGAGATTGTATCAGAACCAACTTATTGAAGTGTGTATAATAAATTGCACCTTATACTTGCCATTGTTCCACCCCGAATCATAAAGGGAGTCTATGACAATGAAAGAAACATCATTATTTGGTTCTCCCTCTTTAGGGGAGCTAGAGGGGTAAAATAATGATGTTTTATGCAATTTGTTATACACACTTTATTGAAGAATCCGTTTGCATTTCTTAGAATTATCACTAAATTTGATAAAAACAATGTCAGATGATAACAAGACCATTTAATCTGCATCAATGGATAGAGGAAAACAAGGATCTACTGAAACCACCCGTAGGAAACAAACAGATTTATACCGGCAATGATGATTTCATCGTGATGATCGTTGGTGGACCCAATGGCAGAAGTGATTATCACTGGGAAGATGGCGAAGAACTCTTCTACCAGATAAAAGGGGATATCACTGTACGGATTATCAATGCAGAGGGAAAAAGAGAAGATATTCCTATCCGGGAAGGCGAAATGTTTCTCCTGCCTAAGCACGTGCCCCATTCACCACAGCGCCCGGCCGACACCGTCGGTCTGGTCATAGAGCGCAACCGTCGTGAAGGCGAGATCGATAAGCTGATCTGGTTTTGTGATACTTGTGATAAACAGTTGTATGAAGCCGGCTTCCCCCTCGAAGATATTGGTTCACAAATCAAAGCCGCAATCGAAGATTATCAGGCACATCCTGAATTGAAAAAATGCGCTACCTGCGGGCATGTGAACGGGTAACCCTTATTTTTTTATTCGTATAATTTATTTTTGAATAGTCAGGGATTTCATCTGCAGGTAAAAGAGGTCATTTTTGCAAAGTAATCCGGGTTAAAAATAATATTCAAGCAATTAATCCAGTGTGGGATATAAGTAACTATTCACCTAATGTTAATTACTATCAGCAAATATATTAAAGGGGCGAAATAAAGGTAATGGAGAACCCAGTATGG
>CAZGKN010000073.1:0-14336 GCA_964525915.1 uncultured Saprospiraceae bacterium
CGTGTTCTTCAGTAGAAATATTCAGTGGCGGGGCAATACGCAAACTCTTACTGTTGAACAAAAACCAATCACTGAGGATGCCTGCTTCTCTGAGATCAGCAATTACTTTCTTTACCATTTCAAAATTCTCCAATTCGATGGCTGCCCATATGCCAGATTTGCGCAATGCTACGACTTTGCCTGAAGAATTGATTCTTTCAAGTTGTTTTGATTTCTCTGCTACTGCCTCAATCAGATTTTCATCCCTGATTACTTCAATTGTCGCTGTTGCAGCAGCACAGGAAACCGGATTTCCACCAAAAGTTGTCAGATGCCCGAGAATTGGTTTTGAAGCAATACAGGACATTATTTCTTTATTTGATATAAAAACACCTAATGGTAAACCACCTCCGAGCCCTTTTGCACTTAATAGAATATCAGGAACGATATTGTAATGCTCAAATGCCCACCATGAACCGCTTCTCCCCAGGCCGGATTGTATCTCATCGATTACTAGTAAAGTGCCGGTTTGTTTACAACGATTAGCTAATGCTGTCGCAAAAGTTGGGTCTATGCAATAAATGCCCGCTTCAGCTTGTATTATTTCAATGAAAACAGCCGCAGTATTTGTATCAATCACGTGTAATTCTTCTAATGCATTGAATGTAAGATGTGCGACATCAGGCAGAAGTGGTCTGTATTTGCCTGTAAAATGTGACTCGGACATCAAAGCTGCAGCACCAGTAGTACTTCCGTGATAAGCATTTTTCATACTTATGATCTTTGTTCTACCTGTATATCTGCGGGCAAGTTTTATAGCTCCTTCTACAGCTTCTGTACCAGAATTAGTGAAGTAAAAGTTATTCAATTTATCCGGTAATGTTTCGCTGAGTATTGTAGCTAATTTCAACTGAGGTGTTTGTATGTGTTCACCATAGACCATTGTATGCATATACATATCTATTTGATTTCTGATCGCTTTAATCACATGCGGATGTCTGTGTCCTACGATACTCACTCCAATTCCTGAAATTAAATCTAAATACTTCCGGCCATCCCTGTCATAAATGAATGAACCTTCAGCGTGATCTACCTCTAATGAAATGGGTTCATCACTGGTCTGAGCTATCAATGCTTGAAAGATTTGCCGTTGATTCATTTTTTCTGTTTTATTGGAAAATGGATTACTTTAAATTTAGTTGGGTACTTTTTAAGATAATTATGAACGATCAGATCTAATTCAGGTGTGTACTCAATTGGAGATAGTTGTGCTTCTATGTCGTCCTTATTTCTAATTCCTTCAGCTATGCTGATTTGTCCATGTCCATATATTCTACCGTCACTGATTAAAGCTACCCATCTGAATTCATTAGAGCTTTGGAGCTCATCTATGATTACCATATCCTGTTCAAAGACCGGGGTCTCATTCATCAGGAAGTTAGTAAAATGGCTGTTGTATGATTTGATTATTGTCATATCTGCATCCCAAATCAAATCGCAATATAAATCAATGAATAGTCTCACCTCTTTATCAGTTAGCTTCTGTGTACCCAGATAGCTGATAAATTTGTCCAATAAATTGAAAATGTAATGTTCAGCTAATCGTTTGTGTGAAAAATATTTTAAAATAGTACCCTCATCCGGAGCTTCACTGACTTTTCTGATGATAAGTTCACACTTCTCTGATTCATTTTTTTTCAGGCACAAGAGGTAAGGATAAGAGGTATTTCGTTGAGCTTTGTTATGAACAGGTTTAAATTTCTTGATATATACAGATTCTGTTAAAAGTGCAGCTAATTCATTTGGACAAACTTCATATTCAATTCGTGTTGTCGAATTAGTCAAGCGGGATGATTTTTGTGAATTATCGCTGAAATGCTGGGCTATTCGCGATTTGATATTTTTACTCTTGCCTACATATATTAATGTTTCCCGATTATAGAAGAAATAGACTCCATCACTGGCAGGCAGTAGAAGGATATCCTGGAGTGTCATAGTCGGAGGTAATCTCGTCTCTTTTATTGCCATACGAATGTAATCATCCTGAGTGCCTACAAAGGTTCCGGATTCCAAAATCAGCTTAAACAGTAAGGCAGTGGCATGTGCATCATCCAGCGCCCTGTGCCGGTTTTCCATGGGTAATCCCAAACGTTGTATCAAATTACTCAGACTATAGCTCCGGTGCCCCGGAAAAGTCATCCGGCTCAATTTTACTGTATCTAAAATTCTCCGGGTGTAAACAAAACCCAATTGTTCAAACTCGGATTTGATAAAACTATAATCAAAGCGGGCATTGTGCGCTACAAATATCCGGCCTTCTGTAAGTTTGACTATTTCCTGAGCAATCTCGTAAAACTTAGGTGCATTAACCAGCATTTCATCATGAATCCCGGTCAGGCCAGTGATCTGATAGGGAACAGACCGTTCGGGATGAATCAGTGACTGATAAGTACCTGTAATCTCAGAACCCTCCATTAACACAATGCCGATTTCAATTACCTTATCGCGATGAAATGACCCTCCGGTAGTTTCTACATCTACGATAGCATATTGATGTGGATGTGTGTTATCTGGCAATGTACATAACCTCTTTTACAGCCTTGATCACTTTTGCCGGATTTGGCATAGATTCATCGACGTAAATGTGTGAGTACGAAAGTGAAGTATCAGCAGAATTAACCCTGGTAACAGGTGCATCCAGATAATCAAAGGCATATTTTTGTATCTCATAGGCAATCTCTGCAGAAACGCCAAACATTGGCCAGCTTTCATCGACGGCGATCAACCGATTGGTCTTCTTGACTGATTCTACAATCGTATGATAATCCAGAGGCCGGATAGTACGCAGATCGATCACTTCAGCTGAAATGCCTTCTTTGGCTAATTCTTCCGCAGCTACCATACACGTCTTTACTTGTTTGTTAAAAGAAACAAGGGTAACATCAGAGCCGGCACGTCGCACAATTGCTTTGCCAATAGGTACCAGATAATCTCCATCCGGAACTTCTCCTTTTTCGCCATAAAACAATTCAGATTCCATCACACAGACCGGATCCGGATCACGAATCGCAGACTTTAATAATCCCTTCGCATCACCCGGATCTGTACAGGATATGACCTTAAGGCCGGGTACATTACCCATCCAACTCTCAAATGTCTGACTATGCTGCTGAGCCAACTGACCTGCAGCGCCTGATGGGCCCCGAAAGACAATCGGACAGGCAAACTGACCGGCAGATTGTGTAAGCGTTTTAGCTGCATTGTTTACTATCTGATCAAATGCTAATACTGCAAAATTCCAGGTCATAAACTCTATAATAGGCTTCAATCCATTCATTGCAGCACCTACCCCAATCCCAGCAAAACCTAATTCTGTGATGGGTGTATCTATAACACGCTCAGGACCAAACTCCTCGAGCATTCCCTTACTTACCTTGTAAGCACCATTATATTGCGCTACTTCTTCACCCATGAGAAAGACAGTTTCATCTCGTCTCATCTCTTCGCTCATCGCTTCATTCAGCGCATCTCTCAGTGTTAATATTCTTGACATTACTTATTTATTCGTCCGGTAAAGATAACATAGTTATCTATAAACTGCCGGTAAAAGGAATGCTTAGATTTTTGGATTGTTAAAACTAAATACTGATGTTTATTCCAATGCCTGAGCCAAATCAGAAACCAGATCATCGATATTCTCTATTCCTACCGACATTCTTATTAATGTCTCGGTAATGCCTTCCTTGCGCTTTGTCTCCAGTTCGATATTCCGATGTGATGAAGAGTCAGGGTGTAAAACAAGTGTGTTCAAATCACCCAAGGTGGTGGCATGCCTTATTACACTGATTTTATCAAAAAATGTACTTACTTTTTTCAGGTCACCAAACAAAGAGAAACTAATCATCGGGACATTGCCATTCATCTGGGATCGGATTAAATCAGCCTGCGGATGATCAGGATCACCGGTAAAATAAACCTTATCTACCTGAGGAGTTTTTTTCAGAAATCGGAAGATTGCTTCGGCATTCGATTGTTGGCGTTCTAATCTCAAGCCCATTGTTTTCATGCCATGATACGTCAACCAGGCTTCAAACGGAGAACAAAAACAACCCGATAGTCGGATTTGCTTTTCAATTTTCTTGCTTAATTCGCTATCAGAACAAACTAAAGCACCGGCTGAACTCATGCCATGGCCGGCAATGTATTTTGTAGTACTGTGCAGCACGATGTCAGCGCCTTTTTCTAAAGGCCTTTGAACCAATGGAGTTGCAAAGGTATTATCTACTACCAGCCTGATTCCGTATTTTTTACATACATTGGCAACTCCTGCGATGTCAATACATTTTAGCAATGGATTTGATGGTGTTTCAAGGTATATAAATCCATTGTTCTTCTTTGTACTTAATCTACTTTCCAGTTCACTCAGATTATTAAAATCTGTAATTATTAATTCGAGATTCATTTGTGCCTTTTTCAACAGAATAAGCTCTGTACTGGCTCCATATAAGCCGTCATGTGTTATTAAAAAACTGCCACTTTCGACTAACACATTTATTGCAGTATCTATTGCAGCCATGCCTGATGAAGTCAGGAAGCCAAATGAATTTTCATCGGAATTTCCTTCTAATGCAGCAATTTTATCTGCGAGAGCCCTGGCATTAGGATTGTCATACCTTGAGTAAACATATCCAGGCACAGACCCATTGAAAATAGCAATACTGTCTTCTAAAGAGCCTGCATTAAAAGCGGAAGTTGCATACAAGGGCATCGCATGTGCTGACTGTGCAGGTGGTATATAGGTCTCGGCTGCACATAACGAATTCGGATTCAATTTTTTATTCTTCTTCATTGTTTCGTAATTACCGGAAATCTAAGAATTTTTTAATTTTTGCAACATGAAAAATGAATTAGATAGCGATTTTTCTACGCAGGAAGACTTTGAAGACGATTTTTATGAATACATGAAAATTTCAATTGACCCGGGTCAATCCTCTCTCAGGATTGATAAGTTTCTGAATGACCGTTTATTTAAGGTGTCCAGAAATAAAATTCAGAATGCCATAAATGCCGGTAGTGTTAAAGTTAATGGTAACCTGATTAAATCAAATTATAAAGTCAGACCATTGGATGAGATCACTCTGCTATTGCCTCGTGTAATTGATGAAGATAACAGAGTCGAGCCGCAGGATATTCCATTGGATATCGTATATGAAGACGAAGATATAATGTTGATTAACAAGCCACCGGGACTGGTCGTTCATCCGGGAATCGGTAATCCAAATGGCACACTGGTTAATGCGCTGACTTATTATTTTAAACATAATCTTCCTGTAAAAGCAGGTAATTCGTTAGATCGTCCGGGACTTGTACATCGGATAGATAAAAATACTTCCGGACTATTGGTCATAGCTAAGACGGAGCTGGCAATGGCTGTACTTACCAGGCAGTTTTACGAGCACACCATTGAACGGGAGTATTATGCTTTAGTCTGGGGAGAATTAGAACCACCTCAGGGTACAATTTCTAATTATCTGGCACGTAATCCCAATAACCGGATGCAGATGAAATGTTTTCAGGAAGAAGATGGAATCGGTAAATTTGCTGTGACACACTATAAAACTCTGGAAAGCTTCTATTATACCAGTCTGGTATCCTGTAAGTTGGAAACAGGTCGAACACATCAGATCAGGACACACATGATGTCCATGGGCAATCCTATTTTCAATGACGAAAGATACGGTGGTGATTCAATCATAAAAGGGACTATTTTCAATAAGTACAGACAATTCGTGGATAATTGTTTCAAATTAATGCCCAGACAAGCGCTACATGCTAGAACACTGGGTTTTGTCCATCCTGCCAGTGGAAAAGAGATGTTTTTTGAATGTGACCTTCCTGAGGATATGGCTACTACGATTGACCGATGGAGGAACTATCTGAATTCGAGAAAAGAAGTACTATAAACATCCGATTACATTACGAAATATATTAATATAAGAATATAATATTGAATAAGTAGCGGATAGTTATGTTAAACAGAATATTATTTTTAAATAATTTGTTAAGTTAAAAATATTTACATACCACCGTATTTAATTTTGTTAACTGTGCGTACTTTTAACATAGATTAAATCATTGATTATGGAGAATTTGATAAAAGGTGGCGAGTTTCTTATCCGGGATTATTCAAGTGCCGGAAAATATATTCCTGAGAATATAAATGAAGATCAGAAATTGATCCGTGAATCCGTAAGAGAATTCGTTTCTCAAGTCTTGCGAATTGAAGGTGGTAAACTTGAAAAACAACCTGAATTAGTGGAGCAGGCGGCTGATCTTGGGCTCATTGGTGCACATATCCCGGAAAAATATGGTGGGCAAGAATTTGATATGGTCGTCAATGCGATTATCAATGAAGAATTGGGTGCCGGAGATGCCTCATTTTCTACCACTTTTGGTGCGGATACAGGCATCGGAATGTTGCCGATATTGTATTTTGGAACTGAAGAACAAAAGCTAAAATATTTGCCCAAACTTTGTAGTGGGGCGTTTAAGTCCAGTTATTGTCTTACCGAACCTGAATCCGGTAGTGATGCTTTGAGTGCAAAAACTAAAGCAATTCTGAGCGCTGACGGACAGTTTTATCAACTGAGCGGACAGAAAATGTGGATTTCAAATGCGGGTTTTGCGGATATTTTTATCGTCTTCGCTCAGGTAGATGGTGATAGATTTACTGGCTTTATAGTTGAAAAAGGCGCACAGGGTATGACTCTGGGCGAGGAAGAAAAGAAAATGGGTATAAAAGGGTCATCTACCCGACAAATATTCTTCGACAATTGTCCGGTTCCGGTTCAGAATGTCCTGGGTGAAATAGGCAAAGGACATCTTATTGCATTTAACGTCCTCAATATGGGGCGGTTCAAATTGGGTGTGCTGGTCAGTGGTGGTGCTAAGTTTGTTTCTAGCATTGCTGTTAATTATGCCAAAGAACGAAAACAGTTTGATGAGCCATTATCAAATTTTGGTGCCATAAAATATAAACTGGCAGAAATGGCCATCCGATCCTATGTGCTCGAATCTTCCGTTTACCGGATAGCAAATCATCTGGATGACTGGAAAGCTGATTTGAGTGCAAAAGGTGAAACCTATGAAAATTCTGTGTTGGAATCTGCCGAAGAATATGCTATCGAATGTGCTATTGCCAAGATTTATGGAAGTGAAACACTCGATTATGTGGTTGATGAAACTGTTCAAATCCATGGCGGGAATGGCTATTCAGAAGAATTCTTACCCGCTAAGATATTTAGAGACTCACGGATCAATCGTATCTATGAAGGTACGAATGAAATTAATCGTCTGTTAATGGTTAACATGCTATTCCGTAGAGTTTTAAAAGGCGAGTTGGATATGGTAGGACCAGCCTGGGAAGTGCAGAAGGAACTCGCCGGGATGCCAAAGTTAGAAGCAGTAGAAGGTCTGTTTGGTCAGGAGAGAAAAGCACTTAAAGATGCTAAGAAACTGTTGCTCATGGTCGCCGGCGCCGGCGCTAAATACCAGATGGATGGAAAGATCGTACTTAAAGATGAACAGGAAGTAGTAATGAATATTGCTGATATTATGATGCATGTTTTCAATATGGAATCTGTATTGACCCGACTGGAAGAACTCGAAAACAAGCAGGATGAATTATTTGAACAGAAATTTTCAATCTTGAAAATGTATTTTCATGATGCACAGTTCCAATTAACTCATTTAGCAACGGATGCTTTGTCGTCATTTGCTACTGGCGATGAACTAAAGATTATGTTGATGGGAGTTAAACGTTTTACTAAATATGAACCTGTAAATGTCAGGCTACATCGGCGTAAAATTGCTGACGCGATGATTAGCGCAGGCGCATATCCTTATTAGTTTGTATAAAATTTAGATCTATTCTGCTGTCCATATTTTTAATTGGCTGATTTATTTGCCTTATTCATGTAAATTTGGTCAGTGAAAATTATACTAAATATACTTATTCATTGTGCTGTAATTGGATTTTTCCTTTTATCGCATTATACATTGTTTGCAACACACAACAGGGCAGGGGAGATAATTTACCAACAGATTGGCCCTCTTCGTATCAGAGCCACAATTATAACTTATACGAAGGCAAGTAGTGTTGATGCGGACAGAGATTCATTAGTCATTGACTGGGGCGATGGCAGTAGTCAATACGTAATTCGGGATAATGGCAATGGCGAAGGGATATTCATTGGCAATGACACCAAATACAATCTTTATACTGCGGAACATACCTATGCGGCTCTTTCCACCTACACGATAAGCACCACAGATCCGAACCGGAATGCCGGCATATTAAATGTCAACCCACCGTACTCTGAGAATATTCCATTTTTTATAGAGACAAAATTCACCTTGCTTAATAGCCAGTTTCAGGGCTATAATTCATCACCGACATTATTACAACCACCTATCGATATTGGTTGTGTAGGCCAGGTCTTTATTCACAATCCGACTGCCTATGATCCGAATGATCAGGATAGTATCGCTTATGAACTCATTGTGCCCAAACAATTTGTCAACTCTGATGTACCAAATTACTTTTATCCGAATCAAATCAGTCCCGGCCCGAAAAATAAAATAAGCCTCAACCCGGTCACAGGTGATTTTGTATGGGATGCCCCGCAAAAAGCAGGGGAGTACAACATTGCCATTTTAATAAAGGAATATCGTCAGGGGATTTTGATTAATTCTATGGTCAGGGATATGCAGATACTAATTCTGGACAACTGCAATAATACACCGCCTGTGATCAGTGCAATTCATGACACCTGTATAGTTGCTGGTCAGTTACTTTCATTCAATGTAACTGCTACCGACATTGATATACCTAAGAATAAAATAAGGCTTACTGCTACAGGCGGCCCTTTTAATTTGGTTTCTTCGCCGGCTGTTTTTAATGCACCTGTCGATTATGCTGATCAACCGGTGACTGGTACTTTCTCCTGGACACCAGATTGTAATGCGATAAATTCCCAATATTATATCGTTACCTTCAAAGCAACTGATAATAAATTTAGCCAGAATGATACATTAAGTGGTTTGTCAGATCTTAAAACAATCCGGATTAAAGTAGTTGGGCCGTCCCCTGAAAACCTTGCCGCTGACGCTACGGGTGATGCGATCGAACTTACCTGGGACTCTCCTTATATATGTGAAAATACAGCCAATAGCTTCTTCAGAGGATTTAATATCTGGAGGAAAGAAAATAGTGGTAGTTTTCTGGTTGATTCTTGTGCACCGACAATGAAGAATAAAGGATTTCAGCAAATTGCTTTTTCAGTTAAAAACAAAATTGGCAATTCATACACTTATCTGGACTCTAAAGTAGAGAAAGGAGTTGCTTATTGTTACCGGATAGAAGGTGTATTTGCCAAACTAACTTCCACAGGTCTTCCATTCAATGAAGTTACCAGCTTACCTTCAAATGAAGTATGTACACAGCTGAAAGTAGATATTCCACTCATTACAAATGTTAGTATCAGAGCAACAAATCAGACAGGTAAAGTTTGGATAAAATGGGTTTTGCCTTTAGCTTCAGTGCTGGATACTATTGCACATCCTGGGCCATACCGATACGTTTTATATCGTGCTGATGGCATCTCCGGATCTAATTTTTCACTGGTCCCGGGAGCAAATTTTACATCTACTCATTTTATGTCAAATGTTCCTACGGAGTTTTTAGATAGTAATGTAAATACGATAAATCAGGGATATACTTATAAACTCGAATTCTATACTAAGGATTCCGGAGCTTCTCCCTTCGGCACGTCCACTCCTGTTTCCTCTATTTTTTTAACTGCAAACAGGTCTGATAAAAGCATACGTCTAACTTGGGCAGAAAATGTACCCTTCTCTAATTACGCCTATGTTGTATTCAAAGAAAACGACCTTGGAATTTTTGACTCCATAGCCACATTAACTGGCAAAGAATTTACCGATAAGAATTTGGTAAATGGAACCCAATATTGTTATAAAATTAAATCTTTAGGCCAGTACAACCTGAGTTATATACCCAGACCTCTGGAAAATTATTCACAAATTGCATGCAATATTCCGGAAGACACTATAGCGCCTTGTCCACCGATACTGGAAGTGACAAATAATTGTATGGATAATTCACAGGTAAAAGATTTTATCAATCATCTTACTTGGCAATATCCTCCTCCTGAATGTACCATTGATGATGCAAAGGGTTATATAGTGTATTATCAGGCGAATCCGGACTCGGTGCCAATAGAATTAATCCGCTTTAATTCATTGGACACTACCACCTTTGCTCATTTTTCTGAAAAGAATGGTTTAGCTGGCTGTTATTCTGTAGCAGTTTATGATTCGGTGGGGAATATTAGTAAACCAAGTAACCTGGTCTGTATGCAGAACTGTGTAAAATATATTTTGCCTAATGTTTTTACACCTGATGGTGATGGACATAACGATATCTACAAACCATTCCCTTTTAAATTTATTCGCCAGGTACAATTTGTCGTGTATAACCAATGGGGCAATCAGGTTTTCTCAACATCAGATCCGACAATCAACTGGACAGGAACTGCCAATAACGGTAAAGAATTAGCCTCAGGTACTTATTATTATATCTGTAAAGTATTTCCTTATTCACCTGTGAGTAATAATAATGAACCGACTGAGACACTGAAAGGATATATAGAATTAATCCGGTAACTTTGCCCCCATGTTTACTGGTATAATTGAAAGTATAGGAATTGTCACAGACAGACTAGATAGAGACAGTTTTGTCCAATATGCTATATCTGCAGATTTTATTAGTGAGCTATATCCCGGTCAAAGCATTAGCCATAATGGTATTTGCCTCACTGTAGCTGAGATCGCTGAAGATTACTATTCTGTACAGGTTATAACTGAGACTTTGCAGATCGCACAAGCAAATTGGGTTATCGGTGAGCGTATAAATTTGGAAAGGGCCCTGTCAGTGAATTATCGGTTTGACGGGCACATTGTCCAGGGACATGTGGATTCAATAGCTACAGTCACACACATTTTATATAATGCATCAGAAATCAGAATCAGTATAGCATATCCTGAACAATTTGACAAATTACTGATACCTAAGGGATCTGTCTGCCTGAATGGGATAAGTCTCACAATTGCCGGGCTTCGGGAATGTATTTTCGAAGTTGCCATTATTCCCCATACCTGGAAACACACTAATTTACAATATTTAAGTACAGGAGATAAGGTAAATGTCGAATTTGATGTATTAGGAAAGTATATTTCCAGATATATGCAACAGACGAAAATAAATTGACCTGATAATAATTTGCCCCATAGTTGAAATCCTGCTACCTTTGCACTTCAATTTATCAATCAACTCTACATGTCTGAGGTTACATTAGAAACTGCCAAAAATCTGGGTTTGTTGGAAGAAGAATTTGAACTCATCCAGAAAATTATGGGCAGGGTACCTAATTTTAATGAGATAAGTATTTATTCAGTTATGTGGAGTGAGCATTGCTCCTATAAGAATTCAATCAAGTATCTAAAAACACTTCCACGATCAGGCCCGGGCATGTTGGCAGAAGCAGGCTCAGAGAATGCCGGATTGATTGATATCGGCGATGGATTGGCCTGCGCATTTAAGATAGAGAGTCACAATCATCCATCTGCTGTAGAACCCTATCAGGGGGCAGCAACCGGAGTTGGAGGTATACACAGGGATATTTTCACTATGGGTGCACGCCCGATTGCCGCATTTAATTCTCTGCGTTTCGGTGATCCCACCAGTAAACATACACAGCGATTAATTAAAGGTGTAGTGCATGGTATCGGTGATTATGGCAATTGCCTGGGTGTACCTACGATCGGTGGAGAAACTTTTTTCCATCCCTGTTATAATCAGAATATTCTGGTTAATGCTATGTCCATAGGTACAGTCAAGATTGGTGAAACCATGTCAGCTATAGCCGAAGGCTCTGGAAATAAAGTATTTATCGTCGGAGCAGCCACCGGTAAAGACGGCATTCATGGTGCTACTTTTGCCTCAGCTGATCTGCATGAAGATTCAGCAGAAGATTTGCCTTCAGTACAGGTTGGAGACCCATTTTTAGAGAAGCTTCTTTTGGAAGCAAGTCTGGAAGCAATTCAATCTGGAGCATTAGTGGGTATGCAGGATATGGGCGCGGCTGGTATAATTTGTTCTACTTCCGAGATGAGTGCCAAAGGTGAAGCCGGAATGCGAATCGATCTGGATAAAGTGCCACGCCGCCAAAAAAATATGCTTCCCTGGGAACTATTATTATCAGAAAGTCAGGAGCGCATGCTGATCGTGTGCTATCAAGGCAGAGAGCAGGAGGTGATTGATATTTTCGATAAATGGGATCTACCTTGTGTAGAAATAGGTGAAGTTACGGATACCGGACAGCTTGAATTTTTCTTTGACGGAGTGAAAGTTGCAGATGTAAATGCGGAAAGCCTGGTATTGGGAGGTGGCGCACCTGTTTATAACCGTTCCTTTTCACGACCGGTATACATGGATAGAATTGCCGAATATAATATTGAGAATATATCAATACCGGATGATTTGGTTGCTGTCGCACAAAGAATGACTGCCTTGCCTAATCTGTTATCAAAGCATTGGATCACCACACAATATGATTCGATGGTAAGAACCAACAGTATAGATGGAGGGCACTTTTCGGATGCTTCAGTTATACGGATTAAAGAAACAAAGAAAGGAATTGCGGCCTCTACAGATTGTAACGCAACTTATGTCTATGCCGATCCCTATATCGGAGCACAAATCGTAGTATTTGAAGCTGCGCGTAATATTGTGTGCACTGGTGGCCGTCCAGTTGCTATCACTAATTGTCTGAACTTCGGCAATCCTTATAATCCGGAGGTGTATTACCAATTTGTGAAAGTAATCGAAGGTATGGGGCATGCTTGTCGCATACTTCAGACTCCGGTTACAGGTGGAAACGTAAGTTTTTATAATCAGACTGTTTTGGATTCCGGTACTGAACCGGTTTATCCTACACCGACAATTGGAATGGTAGGAGTGATTGATGATATTTCTTTGATTACAAACCTGAATTTTAAACAGGAGGGTGATATTATCCTTTTACTCGGCAAAGTAGTTGAAGATATTAGCTCATCTGAATACTTAAGAAATATTCATCATGTACAGTATTCACCTGCACCTTATTTTAATGAACCAGAAGAGTTACTTCTGCAGAAATCAGTTAGCCAACTAATTCAGGAAAGACTCGTGAATTCGGTTCATGATATCTCAGAAGGTGGACTGTTTCAATGTTTGCTGGAAAGTGGTTATCACAATAATTTGGGATTTCAAATTAATCTAAATGAATCGATCCGCCTGGATGCTCAATTATTTGGCGAAGCACAGTCCAGAGTAGTAATTAGTGTAAACCCTGCAAATATTGATACTGTTAAGGGCCTTTTGAATGAACTTGAAATTGAGTACGCCGCTATTGGTTTAGTCTCAACCAACAATATAAAAGTAAATAATATTGACTTTGGCAATCTGTCAATATATAAAGAAGTATTTTATAATCGTTTTAAAGAAATTATCTCAAATTAATCATTAAAAAATGAAGAAAACCGTATTTATGATTATAGCACTGATTACAGTGCAATTATTTACAGCTTGTGGTGCTTTGACCGCAAAGAAAGGATTTACCATCACGGGGGATATAAAGAGTATGCCAAATGCTGCAGTTTCTCTCGAAAGATGGCATCCACAGCAAAAGCCATTGGCTATTAGCTCAGCTACAGCTGATGCCGAAGGAAAATTTACACTGAAAGGTGATGAAAAACTTAAAAAAGGCATCTATTCATTGAAACTTGGCGATAAAACCTTACCTATTATTGTCGATGGTAATGAAAATGATATTTCTATCACAGGCGATGCTGCATCATTCAATAATCTGGGCTTTCAGGTGAAAGGCTCTCAAGGTACAGATGAATTTTATAAATTCATACAGGAATATGCACGCCAGAAAATGAATACTGCCGGTGTAGATGCGGCTATAGCTGCAAGTAAGAATCCTTATGCTGCAATTCAGATGGCCTTTATTGGTTACCAAAGTGAAGTGGATCCGACTGATAAGATACTTGCGGTAATCCAAAAGATTAAGGAATTCGACCCACAGTCTGAATATGTTCCACTTTATGAACAGAGTATCGAACAGATTAAGGCACAGAAACAACAACAGTCTGCAATGCAGAAAATCAAGATTGGTGAGATGGCTCCGGATATTGAGTTGCCAGATCCACAAGGTAAGCTGCACAAACTTTCA
>CAZGKN010000074.1:0-4467 GCA_964525915.1 uncultured Saprospiraceae bacterium
CGGTATATGTCAGACAATATGCATAGTAAAGGATTATAGGAAATCATTCTACAATGTTTCCTTCGCCATATTTATGCAACTTATCTTTTGCATCTGCATCCCCAATAAAATGTGGAAATACTTTAAATGAATGTGGATCAGCTCCTTTAATTTTCTTCAGATGATAATATACCGCCGCTTTGTCGAGGGAATATTTTTCGCTGAGGATTTTGAATGAACTTTTATCTATTCCGGTATTGATGTGATCGTTTGCGAAAATTGAATTTTTATCATGTGCATAAATGGTTTCACCATTAGATAATTCATTTTCTTCAAATAATTGAAAACTACCTGGGTCAGCACCTTGAAGTATTTGATCATTATAGAAAACATTGTGTTTATCCTTCGAATAATTATCACCGATAATTGTAAAACTGGATGGATCAGCCTGATTAATTTTTTTACCTTTATAAAATACATTTACATTGTCCTTGGCGTATTGTCTTTCTATTTTCACAAAGGAGTTATATTGCGCTGAGATGGACTCAATACTAAATTTACCATCCCCTGTAGGTGCAACATAAAAATAAGTCCTTGCATCTTTTGCATACTGATCATCTAACAACTCAAAAGTGCTACCGTCAATTGCCTCGACTTTCTGACAATCAACGTACACATTAACCTTGTCTTTTGTGAAATGAAAATTAAGGGCAGTCAAACTACTGGCATCAGTCACTGAAAATGTCGTGCCTTTGCACCAGGCTTTAGATTTGTCCTTCGCATATTCATACCCTATGGTTGAAAATGTACCCGGATCTGCATCTACTAATTGCTGGATTTGTTTCCTTTTTGAAGTAAAATAATCACTGCTTTCTCTGTAAGTTCTAAAATAGAAAACTTGTGCCTTGTCTTTACAATAATTTTCATCCAATATATCAAATGTGTTCACATCTACACCGGTCAATAACTGATCGTAAAACCAAATACCACTGGAATCTTTTTTAAAACCGTATCCCAATTCTTTATTTTGTTTTGTGCTTGTTTTTTTCGTAGAACAGGACATATAGATAACTAAAGTTGATCCAATTAAAATAATTAATAAATAAATCATTTTGAAAATTTTCATTTATTTCTGGAATTAATGCTTTGCAAAAAGAAATAATAAAAGCGTTCCGGCTATTAAAGTAACCAATATAAAACACATGCCCGCTAAATAGCTCATGCCGATACCCGGCCCCTGATTGCTATATGCGCTGGCAAGACTCGAAAGTGAAAAATGACCGACTACCAGACTTAATATCCAGATCCGTACTATGAGCCAACTTTTTTCTGAAGGAGGTATAAAGCTAAAACCAAAACTTAAAAAGGTTAAAATTGGTAAAATAACATACGCATTTGCTATCAAATCATCATATCTGAAATTAGGTTTAACATTGGCTTTTGCGATCCATTTGCTACTTATAAAAATGACCCCCCACAATATTTCAGGCCCGATCAATAATTTTAATAATTTCATGTACAAATTTTTAATTTTATTTTTGTATTTCCAGATTAGATAAATTCAAATTATTTGCCTCATTTACAAAAACAACCAGCGTTATTAATTGTTAAACCATATAGTAAATTTAGGATATATTTTAATTTGTTTAAAAATATATTTCAAAATCCAATATCCTTATTCAATTAAATATTCACCAGATTGTAGGCATTGTGCAAAGGTTGCCGTTTGAGTCATTTGTAATATATACCGGAAATAATTTTATTAATGAGAGTTCATGAACAGTGTCTTTATCGTCAGTAAAAATAAATTTGTAAAATCCGGGAAGAAGTGAATTTAAGTGAATATCTGATGGAAAGAGTGAGATTTTAAAATTATAAATACAGAAACCGCTGATCTTATCTATTATTTGGATATCATAAGTATTCGATGTTGTAATATTATCTATGTGTAGAATATTTTTTATTTCATTTGAATATTTAATCAATGTAAAAGGCGCATACCCATCCGGGATCGGATATTCACCCAATTTATATTGAGGGCATTCAATCGAATCCAACAGTATCGATGTGATGCGACAAGGGCCATCAAGAATGGCATTATTCCATGGTAAAGATTTCGGACAAAATTTAGTATTACGCAGCGGTAGCCAGCATTCTCTTCCGGTGCCACCATCCGGTAAAAAATATACGGTTTTGTCATAAACGAACATTTTTTCTTGACCAAAATCACCGGTCAACCAATCCGGATGTATTACAGGTTTTTGAAGTTTAAAAATTGTTCCTGCATAATGTTTTATAAAAGGACTACGTAGATATATTATACTTTCTCCTTCCGGCGGCAATTTATTCGCCGGGTCAATGGTTTTACTCATTAGGGTATTAGATTGCCTCGGTAGCTCGTCCAAATAGATATTTGCCATAAATTGAATTCTAATTGATCAACTAAAAGTATGGCAATTCTTATCTTGTATTGGTAGTATCAATATAATATTTCTTGCATTTCTGTCAAAACATTAATTATTCTTAACTTGCTAATCGATTATGATTATATTTACAAAATTTGTATCGATTCACTCGTGAATGTAAATTTTGTATTATGCAAGTTATATTTTGGATTTCCTGGGTCATCAATTCCTTAATTCTGTTGGTATGTTCTTACGAGACATTTATGGTGAGTTCAAACAGAAGTCTTCTAATGCCGGTGCTGATATTTTTGACAATTTTAGTTGCCTCTTTGTGGCTTAGATCTGATCATCCTAAGTTGGCTTTTTATATTTCTGTTATCCCGGCAAGTTTAGTTTTAGCTGCAGTGATAATTTGGTTTCTGATGATGATTTCAAATAATAAATGGCAATGATTCGGTGGCTTTAAATAATGAAATTATTGTTATTGGACTCATTGAAAACACAGGAGAGGGTTTCGATAAAATTGGACTTTTAACAGTGAAATTTGTCTCTTACCCTGATTGTCAACAGTTAATAGTCTGGTTGCCTCAGGACGGTTATCATGGCTATGGTGACTATAGATTGATCGAAGATGTTTCAAATAGTACAATTGATAGAGATACGATCCAAAATCGCCTGAACGGTAATGTGCAATTATTGATAGATACGATAGAATTGCCGGCACGGGAATACAGAATAGAAATTGATAATCCTGTCGGTGGTTCCCATGTAGTGCACTTTCAGAAATTTGAGGAAGGAATGATGCCACTGCGAAGTGAGTACAGTACAGGAGTAATTAATCCGAATGGTGAAAATGAAAGCACTGAAACTAAAGCTGAATCGGTAAATAGTGATCAGTATCAGGATAAAAAAGCGGTGACTCCATCTTCACAGCTTTCTGCTGTGGAAATGCAGATTGAATCTGAATTATTCGCTTCTGGCATAAGAAATGAGAATTTGAAAACAGAAATATTAAACGCTTCCCTTTCTTTGGCGACAGAATGGGGCGAAAATTATCAAAAGTCTATTGTTGCCCGCATGATAGTCAGATTTCCTTCACTAAGTGAACCGGATATACTGTTGCTGGAGAAATATGTGAGAGAGGTTGAATCATTTATTTATCGCCTTGCCAGTCAATTTATTGATGGAGAAATCAGGGAAGAGGAAGTTATAATCAAGGCAAAACAGCGATATACCTGGCTGAATGATTACAATGCCAGTCGTTTGGCTGGTATAGGGAAGTACTATGCCAGTCGGTAAACAAAACCGACAACTATCCTTTGCTGTAAGTATGGATTTTAATTAAAATGAGTCGGGAAATAATCCAGTTTGATGTTGAATCCATGGCTGATTGAGTTTTCTAAGATTCATTTTATACAATCTGTCCAAAAGCTACAATAAATTTAGGCAGAACAAATTCTGCGTTTGAATCTCAAAGCATTAAATTCCTTTGCAATCTATTGTGATGCAAAATATTATTTGGTTTGCACTGAAATATCTATTCTTGATTCTAAATTTTACCTGCACATGTAGGTTATAATTAGAAAAATCATATCTTTGCACCGTTTTTCAGAAAACAAATAAAGTAAATCAATTTTTTCAATTTTATCCGCTATTCATGGCAAACGTAGGACAAGTAAAACAAATCATCGGACCGGTCGTTGACATTTCATTTTCAGGTGAAAACTCAAAATTACCGGAGATCAACAATGCGCTATTAATCAAGCGCGAAGGACAAAATGACCTGATTCTGGAAGTGCAGCAGCATTTAGGCGAGGACAGTGTCCGTACGATAGCAATGGATGCTACGGATGGTTTGCAGAGAGGAACAGAAGCTGTTGACCTGGAAACTACGATTTCCATGCCGGTAGGTGAGAAGATTAAAGGCCGATTATTTAATGTAATTGGTGAAGCTATCGATGGTATCGGTGCAGTGGATAAGAGTGATGGATCCTATTCCATCCATAGAAAGCCGCCGGTTTTTGAAGATCTTTCTACTGAGACAGAGGTACTTTTCACAGGTATTAAAGTTATTGACCTGATC
>CAZGKN010000074.1:4477-14305 GCA_964525915.1 uncultured Saprospiraceae bacterium
AGAAAGGGGGTAAGATTGGTTTATTCGGTGGTGCCGGTGTAGGAAAGACTGTATTGATTCAGGAGTTGATCAATAACATCGCCAAGGGCTATGACGGTATGTCAGTTTTTGCCGGTGTAGGTGAGCGTACCAGAGAGGGTAATGACTTACTCCGCGAGATGATCGAAGCAGGCATCGTGAAGTACGGTGATGAGTTTAAAGAGTCAATGGAAGAAGGCGGATGGGACCTGAGTAAGATAGACAAAGAAAAATTAAAAGATAGTCAGGCTACTTTCGTATTCGGACAGATGAACGAACCTCCGGGAGCTCGCGCCAGAGTAGCTCTTTCAGGGCTGACAATGGCTGAATATTTCCGTGATGGAGATATGAATGATCCTAATGGTGGTAAAGACATCTTGTTCTTTATCGATAATATATTCCGTTTCACTCAGGCAGGTTCTGAAGTATCAGCATTGCTGGGTCGTATGCCTTCAGCGGTAGGTTATCAGCCTACTCTGGCAACTGAGATGGGCTTCATGCAGGAACGTATCACATCGACCAAGCGTGGATCGATCACATCAGTTCAGGCAGTTTATGTACCTGCAGATGACTTGACCGACCCGGCTCCGGCGACTACCTTTGCGCACCTGGATGCCACAACGGTTTTAGACAGAAAGATTGCCGCACTCGGTATCTATCCTGCGGTGAATCCACTGGATTCTACTTCAAGGATTCTGGATCCGAAGATCATCGGACACGAACACTATAACTGCGCACAACGGGTTAAGAATATCCTGCAGCGATATAATGAATTACTCGATATCATCGCCATCCTGGGTATGGAAGAATTGTCAGAGGAAGATAAGTTGGTGGTGCACCGCGCACGAAGAGTACAGCGCTTCCTGTCACAGCCATTCCATGTAGCAGAGCAGTTTACCGGTATCCCGGGCGTATTGGTGCCTATCGAAGAGACGATCAGAGGGTTTAATATGATCATGGATGGTGAAGTAGATGAGTATCCTGAAAGTGCATTTAACCTGGTAGGTACGATCGACGAAGCTATCGAGAAAGGTAAGAAATTATTGGCTGACGCTAAAGCTTAAAAAACAACAGCTGAATGGAACTGACAGTTATAACACCCGAAGAGGAATACTATCACGGTAAAGTGGATTCAGTGAAAGTCCCGGGTACATCCGGAGAGTTTCAGATATTAAGGAATCATGCAGCTATCGTTTCTTCTTTGCAGGAAGGGAAAGTTACCTTCAGAGAGAAAGACGGTAATGAGAAAGTGATTATGATTACAGGTGGCTTTGTCGAGGTATTTCATAATAAAGTATCTTTACTGATTAACAGCATTAAGCAGTAACAATTAGTGTCTCAGATTACTAAACATATCCTTTATATAAGGCGCGGTAGCTCAGTTGGTTAGAGCGCATGATTCATAATCATGAGGTCGACGGATCATGCCCGTCTCGCGCTACTGAAAAGCCTCCGATTTCGGAGGCTTTTTTATTACTTTAATCCATCGGATTTACTTATGCCTGTATTCAAATGTGGGGAAGCTGGTGCCGGATAATGATGATCAGTCACTAATTATCGGATCGCAAAATTTTTATATATGGGTGGAATCAGCTTTCTGTTTATGGAAGAAGTACTCCACAAAATTATAATTGATACCGACTGCGAGACCGGGACTCATGTAATGTTTGTACCCATTACCTGAATAACCCAGGACATTGAATCCCACATTTATGCAGAAATGCTTCAGGGGTTGGATCCGCCCATAAAGAAAGAAATTCATCGTAGTCAGGCGCCGCCCAAGCAGATAATCATAAGTCCTGTCATTGTATTCATCACCAAAAATTGTAGCATAATGATCTCGCTGGACTTTGTACCCAACCAGCATATCATTTTTAGAAAATAAACGTTGTAATTTGACTCCTAAGCAAATTGTTCCTCGCTTGAATCGTATGCCCATCATGCTTGTATTATATAGGTTGGGTATAATGTTATCAAAGGAAGCATTATTGGGTACCCATTTATAATGAACATAATCTGATTCGAAGACTTTCGTTTCACCGAGGATAGTTAATTGCTCTTTCATGATTCCGGCACCGAATTGGGTTTGGAAAATGAATCTGTCTGAGGTTCCGGAAACACCCAGGGCAGCCTGACTTCCATACCCTCTTTGGTATTTTTGAGAATTTTCATCAATAGTAAGCGGTTTAAGTAACCCATTTTTGTTGAAATCTGAAAAAGCAAATAAACCGGCACTGGTAAAAAAATGCTTTCCGATTCTTTGATCATAATTGACCATGAATTCATTCAGGTCATATATATATAAATATTCTGCACCAATATCCCGGGCTTTCTTGTTTGTATCCAGTAGTGTAATGTGATTGTGATTGGGAATAGTCCTTGACGTGTTGTGATAGGTCGTGTCCACATAATCAGATAGTGTAAAGCAACTTTGTAGTGATACTATGATCAATAAAAACAGAATGATTCTCATGAGTGATAAAATTTGAGGATGAATTAAAAAATTGTATTCAAAGTTAGGTTCTTTTAATTTTATTTTTTTGTCTGCCAAAAATTAATTGTGTGCTCACATCAAATTAATTTACTGGCCTTCATGCTATCTGATATACATTTAAAGTATTTAGCTCTTTTAAGAGCCTTAGGCTCGTTTCATATTGTAGCTCCGGATTTTAATCCGGTGAAAACAAATCGATAGCTCATGAGTGCTGTAGGCACGATTCATTTCTATAGCGGTGGGTGAAAAAGATATTGTTCATCATATTCGATCTTGAATTGGGTTAAAAGAGCTAAATATTCATCACGAAAAGTTATCTTTCTGTGATGTGCTTCCTGTTGTTGTATGTACTTAAATACACTATTCAACTGAGATTGACTATATGAGAATACGCCATATCCATCCTGCCATTCAAAACGGTTCCTGGTCAGAGAATGATCATTAATATATTTTGAAGATTTTGATTTTACAATCTTCATTAGACCGGAAATTGGGACTACGGGTTTTAATCCCACCAGACAATGGACATGATCAGCGACACCATTGACAATAATGGTTTTACAGTTTGACTCATTGATCAGATTGCCAATTACGCCAAATAATAAACCTTGCCATGATCTGTCAATCAAGGCAGCCCTGTATTTTACTGCAAAAATTAATTGTAAATAAACCTGATGATAAGTGTTTGCCATTTTCTTTATTTTAGATGTTTCGTACCTAAGGTACTCATTCGGTTTTCTGCCATTGGCAACGGAATGAATTCCGTTGTTACAAAATTAGTCGAGGCTACGCCTCTTTTCACAATTATTCTAATCTGAAATGAAGATAATTTCAAGTTTTTTGTGTGGATTGTAATTACAAATATTGCGAATGGTCAAATTGACTGGAATTTGAAATCGGATAATTCTCATGAGTGATAAAATTTAAGGATGAATAAAAAAATTGTATTCAAAGTTAGGGTTTATGGCGTGTTTCTAAATATCAGGCAGCAAAAAATAAGAAAACTTTAACCCTTTGAGCAATATCACTCATATTAATACTTAATTATTTGAACTGATTTCATTTATTTGCAGTATGATACATTTTGTTGGTTTTCATGATTTACAGATCAATGCACCCATTGGTGTCCATGAAGAAGAAAGGATTATCGGCAATGCCTTTAGTATCGACCTGCAGGTAGCGGTTCAGCTTCCGGATACTGATGTGCTGGAGTTGAATGAAACGATTGACTATGTACGACTGATGGAAATAACCCGGAGGCATTTCTCTGTTTCGACCCTGTTGCTGGAGAATGTAGGAAACCGTATTGTCAGAGATGTAATGCAGGAATGGCATGAAGTCAAAGGTGTCAAGCTAACCATCCGCAAATTACACCCGATGATTAGTTTCACAGTACAGGATACTTTTATTCAGATAAATACAGGTTACTTTGACCGTACAACTTAACTCAATTTATTCCTAAGCGAAAATCGATTGCTACTTCTTTATGCCGGAATGCCCGGTTAACGCCTGCGGGTGTACTTGTGATAATACGGCCGTCAATGCCCACACCGATTAATGTAGCTGAATAAATAGTATCGTGATCTGAAATAATTATTTCTTCATTGATGCGAAATAAAGATTGGTTAAATTCATTGAGAACCTGGGTAAATGCTTTTCCTTTGAGTGAAAGATAGCGCTGTTCAAGCTTTTCAAAGAGCAATGAAACAACAGCATCCAACTCAAATTCATGCTGCATTACGAGGGAAAGACTGGTGGCATGCGGCAGTTTAACAGGAAAGGCAGCCTCGTTAACGTTGATGCCAATCCCGATGACAGCATTCTTCCACCGATGTCCCTGTAGAGTATTATTGATTAGGATTCCAGCGATTTTTCGTCCATTGACCAGAATATCATTTGGCCATTTTATACGTACTTCTTGTCGTGTGAGGTCAGCTATTAGATCCCTTACTGCAAGGGCAATAGCCATATTGAGCAGATATTGATTTTGAAGTGTAAGAAAATCCGGTCGGAGCAGGATGCTGAGGGCGATATTCCTACCGGGAGTACTATGCCAGATATTCAGTCCCTGCCCTTTACCCGCCGTCTGATGATATGACAAAATAGCAGTTCCGTCAATCGGCTCGGTTTTTGCACACAAATCCTGCAAATAAAGTTGGGTAGAAGGAGTTTGATCTAAATAAGTGCAAACTTTTCCGATGAAAAGTGTGTTAGAATGTATTCCCAAAGGGTTAATTTTAATTTTTTAATACGAAAATACGTTAAGTAGAATAGATAATTTGAAAGCAGCAATAGAAAGTAAAGAAATCGTATCGAATGAAATTATGGCAGATGTCATCATTGATTCGATGCAGGATCTGAAAGGTAGTAAAATAGTAAAAATAGATCTGCAAAAAGTGGCAGACGCACCGGCCGGAATATTTATCATCTGCGAAGCAGAGTCAACGGTTAAGATCAAGGGTATCGTAAACAGGATTACTGAGAATATGCGGGAAGAGTGTGGAATGAGGCCAGGTCATGTGGAAGGAATATCCGGAGCAAAATGGATGCTGATTGATTATTTTTCGATCATCGTCCATGTTTTTTATCCGGAGACGCGGGATTTCTATGATTTGGAGGGACTTTGGTCAGACGGTGAGATCACCGAGTATTCCTCATTAAGCTAATAAATTGAATATCGATTAATGGAAAATAACAATCAGGAGAATAACAATAACCAACAGCGTAATAAACGACCGCAGGGTAAGCCTCCGGGTATTAACACATACTGGATATATGCTGCGGTGATACTGTTACTATTATTGGCCCAGATGTATCTGATGAATGGTTCGCAGGGATCTACCGTAGGATTCAATGATCTGGAAAAGATGATGGTGGCAGGGGACGTGAGTCGGATCAAAGTCATCAATCAGGAGATTGGTGAGATATATCTGAAGAAAGAGAGTTTGCCCAAGTATCCGCAAGCGAGCCGGAACACATTTTCTGATGAAGCAGCGAATTTCTCTATCAATATCGGCCCGGCAGCTGCTTTTGATGAGAAAATCCAAAAAATTAACAGTCAGCTCCCGGCAAATCAACAAGTAGAAGTATTGTATGACAAACAGGGTGATTTTCTGGGCACCATCCTTGGCTATGCCTTTATGATTTTTATCTTCATCGCATTGTACATGTTTATCATGCGGCGTATCGGTGGAGGTGGAGCCGGAGGCGCAGGCCAGATTTTCAATATCGGTAAATCAAAAGCTACACTGTTTGAGAAAAATGCGAAGGTGGATATCACCTTTGCAGATGTAGCTGGTCTGGATGAAGCAAAGGAAGAAATCATGGAGATCGTTGATTTCCTGAAAAATCCTAAGAAATACACATCACTGGGTGGTAAGATTCCCAAGGGAGTACTGTTGGTCGGTCCTCCGGGCACAGGAAAGACCTTGCTGGCGAAGGCGGTAGCCGGAGAAGCAGGAGTGCCGTTTTTCTCGATCTCAGGAAGTGATTTCGTGGAGATGTTTGTCGGAGTAGGTGCTTCCAGAGTCAGAGACTTATTCAAGCAAGCCCGTGAAAAAGCGCCTTGCATCGTATTTATAGATGAGATTGATGCCATCGGTCGGGCAAGAGGTAAGAATAGCTTTCAGGGCGGGAATGATGAAAGGGAAAATACCCTGAATCAGTTATTGGTAGAAATGGACGGATTCAGCACAGACAAAGGTGTAATCCTGATGGCTGCTACTAACCGCGCAGATGTATTAGATAATGCATTGATGCGGCCCGGTCGATTCGACCGCCAGATAGGGATAGACAGACCAGACCTCAATGGTCGTATGCAGATATTTAAAGTGCACCTGCGGGGTATAAAGATTGCCACTGATGTCAAACCTGCAGTATTGGCAGAAATGACACCGGGTTTTGCCGGGGCAGATATAGCAAACGTGTGTAATGAAGCTGCACTGATCGCAGCCAGAAGAAATAAGACCTCGGTCGATATGGACGACTTCAATTATGCACTGGACAGAGTGATCGGGGGACTGGAGAAGAAGAGTAAGTTTATTTCTCCGGATGAAAAGAAAATCATTGCTTATCATGAAGCCGGACATGCTATTTGTGGCTGGTTTCTCGAACATGCGATGCCTTTGGTGAAGGTTACCATTGTACCTCGTGGAATAGGAACCTTGGGTTATGCCCAATACTTGCCAAAAGAGGAATATATTACCCGTACCGAGCAACTACTCGATCGGATTTGTATGACATTTGGTGGTCGTGCAGCTGAGAAGATTATTTTTGGTAAGATTTCAACAGGTGCTCAGAGTGACCTTGATCAGGTAACAAAACTTGCCTACAGTATGATTACGGTTTATGGTATGAATCCCAATGTAGGTAATGTATCTTTCTATTCTATAGGTCAGGATTCATTCCAGAAGCCCTTCTCTGAATCTACAGCTTCGATGATCGATGAAGAGGTCAGAAAATTGCTGGATATACAGTATAAGCGTAGTATCGCTTTGCTGGAGGAGAAGCGGGAAGAATTGGAGATTTTGGCCAAGCGCTTGTTAGAGAAAGAAGTCCTGCATAAATCGGATGTGGAAGAGCTGATAGGTGCAAGACCGTGGAAAATGCCGGACCCACTGGCCTATCCGAATGAAGAAGTGGAGCACGATGGTTCGGACAGAGACACAGGCAAAGTTTAATTTCAATGACAAGCTAGGCTCATTAGGTGTTTAGTTTCTAATATAAAATGCAAAGGCTGTATGATGCGTTTAATTGTTTTTTTTCTGGGTGCACTTTTATCTTTTGGCCTGATTGCCTGTAAAAATGATAATAGTACAGATCAGAGTACTTCGGGCAAGAAGAAAAAACTAACGCTTAAAGATACAGTAGGACACACAGATTTGGTGGATGTGACTTTTCAGGCAGACGGGATTACCTTTAAATCATTTTACAGTAAACCACTCATTCATGATAAACCTAAGCCCCTGGTGCTCATTATCCCTGAATGGTGGGGTATCAATGATTATATCCGGTACAGAGCCCAGAAAATAGCGGATATGGGGTATATCGGCATGGGTGTAGATTTGTATGGCGATGGCTTTAACACAGAATCACCTAAGATAGCATCTGAAAAAGCCACATATTTTCATACGCATGGAAAGGATGCATATAAGCGGTTTATGGCGGCATTGAGATATGCGAAAACTATACCTGGTGTAGATACCAATAAGATTGCAGTGATGGGGTATTGTTTTGGTGGGGGAATTGCCGGGCAATTGGCATTTGCCGGGATTCCGGTGAAGGGTGTGATTATCTTTCATGGAGATCTGCCGCAGGAAGTGCCGGATACAAACCTGCTGAAAGCACCTATGTTGGTTTTACTGGGCGATGATGATAAGTTTGTCAGTACTAAAGACAGAGAGACATTCAAGCACAATATGGATAAAATGGGTGGTTACTTTAAATATATTAGTTACCCGGGAGCGAAGCATGCATTTACTAATCCAAAATCGACCGAAGTGGGTAAGAAATATAAGCTGGATATAGCTTATAATGAAATGGCTGATGAGTCCAGTTGGCGGTCATTAGAAGGATTTTTATATCTTATATTTTAAAAAAAAAGAAGGATTAAATGGGCATTTAATCCTTCATGATAATGCGGAGATTTGGAGTTTGCTGCTTGGGAAATAATGTAATTGTTTAAAAAAAGTAATGTATCATCCGCATGCAATTACATGACAACTTGCTAATTGTTTTCTTATTGGGGACTATTGAATTAAAATTTAAATAATTGTCTCAGGGTATTAACCCGTTTATATTTTGGATGCTCCGGTGTTAATATGGGTAAATACAATCGGGCACTATCTACATTTTTTGAACGCAGGTACATTTCCATGACCCAGTAATTTCTCATACGTACATCGATTAATGAATCTTTCAGTATAATAGCCTTAGCTGCTTCCACATTATTTTCATTCAAGAACAGATGCATTGCCTCCTGCATTTGAAGATCATCACCGGACCTGACTACCGGCCACATCGGCTCTGCGTAAGCCAGATCATAATCAGGTTGTGTTTTTTCAGGTGTCTTGTTCTGAAAATGACGGACTATTAAAATACCAGCAATCAGTACGATAAATGCGATTAAAATAGTCCGCCAGTAACGTGATGTGAAGCTTTTGGATGTCTTGTCCCCATATCGGTGTTTATCTAATGTCTCTTTTATATCCTGTTCCAGTAAATAACGGGCGATGTTTTTTGCTTCTTTGTATTGTTCTAACTCTTGTGATAAAGCAGGATCATTTTTGATCTGTGTTTCAAAGTTCATACGCATATCATCTGGCATATTGCCATCCAGATAATCTTGTATTTGTTCACTGAGGTTCATTTATTGTTTACTTTCGATATTCATTTATTAATCCGGGGTTTGCTGTGACATAAGCAACTAATTGCTTCAGACAGTTATATTTTTTCTTCCTGGCCATTCCTTCGCCTGCATATCCCATTTGTACTGATATTTCCTGCATCGAATAATCGTTGGCCCATAATAGAAGGATTTCTTTACATTTTTCTCCTATTCTACTCAAAAGAGTACTGAGCTGGGCAAAACGTTCCGCTTCGAAGTAATTATTTTCGATATTTTCTGCATCGTCGGGCTCTTCATTATTTTCAGGAAGTGACACATACTTACCCAATGATTTGAGCTGAGTGATTTTTTCATTTCTGACAATAGTACAAATGTATCTGGGAATAGGTGAAGAATTAATCCATTGCTTGTTGCGAACGACCATGGCGACAAAACTCATTATCGCTTGTGCTTTCAGGTCATTTTTCTCTACTATGTTCCAGGTCTGACTTTTAAATAATTTAGTAATTTCACTATCTAATGTCGGTTCATCGTATAGCCAGATTATACACTGATCTCTTTGATCTTTCCCACTCCTGATCTTCTGAAGCAAATTCGAGTAATCTATCGCCATATGGTTTTTTTTGGTACAATTCAATCTGACAATAGAAACTTTCATATCGATGTCGGATTAACAAATATAAACAAACTCGATATAAAAAATGCAGTACTTTAGCATTTACTTTAACCAAAATTTAAATAATTATAACTATGAGGCTATTAGCCGATTAGCAAGGTGAAATATCAAACTTTGTATCACTTTTTGTTTCCTGAGTGTAGGTTGGGCGAAATAAAAAAGGGCTTCAATCGCTTGAAACCCTTATCATTATTGAGTGGGAACAATAGGATTCGAGTCTATGACCCTCCCGACGCTTTGGTCGGGATGCTCTGAGCAATAAAGAATACTGGGGAAGAAATGAACACCAAAAAG
>CAZGKN010000075.1:0-6722 GCA_964525915.1 uncultured Saprospiraceae bacterium
TAAGCGAAACAAAATAATATGAATTTACACGAATATCAGGGTAAAAACTTATTAAACAAATTTGGTGTAAAGGTTCAGCGTGGCATAGTCGCTACTACTGTCGATGAAGCTGTTGCTGCCTATGATCAATTACAGAACGAAACAGGTACAAAGTTTGCCGTAGTAAAAGCGCAGATTCATGCAGGAGGCCGGGGTAAAGGCGGAGGAGTGAAACTGGCTAAGAATGCTGATGAGCTAAAAACTATTGCCGGCCAGATCCTGGGAATGCATCTGAAGACACCACAGACACCTGGCGGAATGGAAGGTCCCGGGAAGTTAGTTCGGAAGATTTTTATTGCCGAAGATTCCTACGCACCTGATTTCAATGCAAATAAAGAGTATTACATTTCTATCCTCCTGGATAGAGGACAAGGCAGAAACGTTATTATATACTCCACACAAGGTGGAATGGATATAGAGCAGGTAGCTGAAGAAACACCTGAACTCGTGTTTAAAGAGTTTGTCGATCCGGCGTTGGGCATTTTGGCTTATCAATGTCGCAAGATAGCTTTCAATTTGGGACTAAGTGGTAAGGCATTTAAGGAATGTGTAAGTTTTGTTTCAAAGCTGTATAATGCGTATGTAAGCTCAGATGCATCCTTACTGGAAGTAAACCCTATGCTGCACAATGCGAATGATGAGATCATCGCTGTCGATTGTAAAGTGGCTATTGACGATAACGGATTGTTCAGACATCCTGATCTGGAAGCAGAATATGATAAACTGGAGGAAGATCCATTTGACCTGGAAGCAAAAGAAAATGACCTGAACTATGTCAAACTGGACGGCAATGTAGGTTGTATGGTGAACGGTGCCGGACTGGCGATGGCGACGATGGACATGATCCAGTCACTGGGAGGTTCACCGGCTAACTTTCTGGATGTAGGAGGAACTGCAGATGCTGAACGTGTAGAAAAAGGTCTGAAGATTATCCTGAAAGACGAGAATGTAAAAGCGATCTTGATCAATATTTTTGGTGGAATAGTCAGATGTGACAGAGTAGCCCAGGGAGTAATAGATGCTTATAAGAGTATCGGTGAGTTGCCCGTTCCACTGATCGTGCGTCTTCAGGGAACGAATGCTGAAGTAGCCAAGAAGTTGATTGATGATTCCGGTCTGAATGTGCATTCTGCCGTATCTCTGCGTGAAGCAGCAGAGGTGGTAAAGTCTGTGCTGGCATAAAGAATCGCTGCTCCTTTATTTTGGAATAGTATAAGAAAAATCTTTTTGTAAAATTCAAATCTGACAGGTATGATATCTATCAGGTCATTGATGAATTTATAATGCAATTAATAGCAGGTTAATTTTATGGTGATGTGGTAAATTATTATTTGTAGTGATTTCAGCTATTCCCACACCGTAGGATTGCTTCGTTTGAAATATTTGCGGACATTTACCCAAAATGTCAGGAAAAGATAGACAAAGACCCATGAGCCCAGTGTAGCACAGGTAAAATAAATAAAATACATTCGGACTTTGGCTGTAGAAATGCCAAACTTTTCTCCCAGATAAGAACAAACACCAAATAATGATCGCCCCAGGATATTATTGTATTCCTCTCTCACTTCAAACTTTTGAATTAGAATAAATACAAATATAAAAACAAAAAGGTGAATGATGAATCAAACAAAAAAATATTCAGTGATTATATAAAAATGATACCTTTGTGCCGCCTGCCCACGTGGTGAAATTGGTAGACATGCAATCTTGAGGGGGTTGTGGACTAAGTCCGTGCTGGTTCGAATCCAGTCGTGGGCACAATTTAAATCTTAATTATTTGCTTTGTGATAAACCCTTTATCTGTTATTATTTGCAAATAATAATTTCCGGAAGTTAAATCGCTGGTAGATAACTGATAATTGCCCTTTGAGGTACATTTTAGCTTCGAAGTAAGATCAACTTTGTTTCCTTTTACATCCCATAGTGTTACTGACCGGATCAGGATCGTCCTATCTAATTCAATAAACAAAAGGTTATTGACCGGTGACGGATAAATCTGACAGTTAATTGCCTGCCCCTTTAGTATCGATGAACTACAGTCGATTACTGTAATTGCTATCGAGTCGAGGGCTATACAACCGGTATAAGGCATATAAATAAATTTTACGAAGTGCGTTCCCACACCTGCATTTTCAGGATTGAATGTATTCCCACTGACACCTGCTCCGACAAACATTCCGTCCATCTGGTCAGCTTTCAATGATATCAGATGGTCATGCAAGCATAAGGTATCTGAAGGTGTCAAAATATGAACCACCGGCATAGGGTGGACCTGAACATATTTAGACTGAAATCCTGAACATCCCTCTGTATTTTCATAATAATATGTGATGAAATGATTGCCTATGCCCGCTTGATTTGGGTAGAAACTGTTATTGTAAATGCCATTTCCACTGAAAGTACCTCCCGGAGGATTCCCGGTCAATGGCAATGCAGCACCACCGATACAATAATCTTTAGGCAGGCCTGAGAAACTGACATTTTCCAGCACTGTATTTTTTCTGATCTGGATTGGTTCGTTGGATAATGCATAGCAACTATCACTTACATAAGTAACATCATACGAACCATCTTCATTGATTACTAAGTGATTTCCATTTTGACCGGGTACAGGTTCATCATTTCTGGTCCATTCATAGTATCCGTTTCCGGGGATTGAGTCAGTAGTCAATACTACATTCACTATACCACAGCCGACCAAACTATCAGTACTGGTAATCGTTAGGGGTTGGCAGATGGTAACCGTATCGATCCGATAAATATTCCCACCTTCAGTGGCCACATACATGTTATAATTACCATCATAACCAAAACAGGTAAAACCTGCAAAAGGCGCGGTATATATCTCAGTAGTATAGAATTGATCTAATCCATAGTAAGATGTGGCCCAAAACTGTCCGGAGCAATAATCAGTAAAAATATAATCTCCATATAAAGATGCACTCGTATCAGAAGCAAATACTTTTCCACCTGTGATGCTGCAATTTGAATTATCATGGCTGTATTCAAACACCGGATCTGTATAATTCTCATGTCCACTACATCCACTGGTATTATATTCGTGACTGCCTTCATAACACCGCCAGCCATAATTCCTGCCACCCTGTAACGGAGTTTCAAAATCTACTTCTTCCCAATTGCTTTGTCCGACATCGCCTATCCATAGATAACCTTTATGTGGATCAAAGGCAAAACGCCATGGGTTTCTCAGCCCAACAGACCAGATCTCAGGACGATATGCCGGATTGCCTACAAATGGATTGTCTGTCGGTACAGTATAATCATTGCCATGAACATCAATGCGGAGCATCTTGCCCAATAACTTTTGAGTATTTTGTGCATTATTATCCGGGTCGCCACCACTACCTCCGTCACCCATGCCGATGTACAAATAACCATCAGGCCCGAATTCCAGACAACCGCCATTGTGATTTTCATAGGGTTGATCAATGGTGAGTAGTATTTCTTCACTGTTTTTTATTGCTTTCTTAAAATCTGAAGTGACCCGGAAACTGGAGATAACCGTATGAAGTCCACCGGTTCTGGACGTATAATTCACATAAAAAATCCCTTCCTGTAGAAAATCCGGTGGGAAAGCCAGTCCCAATAAACCTTTTTCGCCCCCTGCAAATACTCTGTCTTTTATATCCAGAAATGGATCCGGCTCCTTGGTGCCATCCGGATAGGCGACTCTGATCACACCCCGCTGCTCGACTATAAACATGCGGCCATCAGCTGTATTGGTCATAGATATAGGATTCGTATACCCCGTAAAAACTTCAGTCAGTTTTATCTTAGGAATCTGTATCTGCGCTTCAACAGAAGTATAAATTAGTGATAATACGATTATTAAACTAAGTAAACTTTTCTGCATAACTCATTGGTATTTATACTACTTGTTGGGTTATATTAAGATACATCAAATTTCATGCCAAGATTTATTCTTTGTCCGGATACTCGATCCTGGAATGCGTCATCTTCGTTAACATTAATTTGATAATTTTTTTTGCCTGTTGCAAATCATCAAATGTGATTTCTGAACGATCAAATTGACCTGCATTTATTTTTTCATCAATGAGCTTATCTACCAGTTCATGGATCTCATCTTCTGTAGGATTGATCAGGCTTTTGACAGCTGCTTCAGTCGTGTCTGCTATCATGACAAGAACCTGCTCTTTTGTTCTGGGTCTCGGGCCAGGATAAGTAAAAACCTTCTCATCAACTTCACGACCACTGTGTTTCTGGAGATATTTTCGAAAGAAATATTCCGTACGAGTAGTGCCATGGTGTGACTTGATAATATCTATTATGAGTGAGGGTAGTTTATTTTTCTTTGCAATCCGTACACCTTCGGGTACGTGTTCAATGATCGCTTTTGCACTCTCTTCATATTCCATCTCATTGTGTGGGTTATAACCTTGTTGATTTTCTATGAAGTAAAAGGGATTCTTGATCTTGCCTATGTCATGATACAATGCGCCAACCTTAGCAATTGAACTGTTGGCACCGATCTTCTCGGCTGCACTTTCTGCGAGTGTAGCGACATGAAGGCTATGTTGGAAAGTACCCGGCGCTTTTAATGAAAGCTCTTTCAACAGTGGATTATTCAAATCTGATAATTCTGCCAGCGTAATCGAGGAAGTAAAGCCAAATATCCGCTCCAGTAACGGAATGAGTGGATAGGCGAGTAAAGTAAGGAAGACGTTTAGTCCCAACCAAAGTACACTGGTCCAACTAAATTCATCGAAACTCCCATTTTTGATAAAAGTGAGAAATGAATAAGTAAAAATCAGTGTGAATAAGAGAAATAACAATACAAGGAAAAAACGCCCCCAATATCTGGTCTCCTGTGAAATGACAATAATCAGTATCCCTGCCGTAATATTCAGTATGATGAAATCTTTTGTCACCGGTCCAAATAACGAAGCAACCAACAAAGTGACTATTAAGGTGAAGAAAGCCAGGCGCTGGTTATAAAAATTCTTGATCACAATCGGAATTATACCAAAGGGAATGACCAGCAAATCAAGTGTGTTAGACTTAATTACTGCATAAAGAATCAATGCATAGACGATGATCCAAAGATGCATAAACAGCATCTTGTTGAAAAACATATATACTTCCCGTACGTAAGAATGTACATATAATATATAGAGTATTAGAATCACTGTAAGGAACAGAAAGTACCCAAAGAAAGAAAGTGCCAGTTTTTTCTTGCCGGAATTTTTTGCAGTTACCAGGTCACTGTATGACAACAATTTCTGATAGGTATCCTGTGAGATAATCGAGTTGCGTTTTATTATAATGTCTCCCTTCTTTACCATGCCTTCATTGAGCGATACCCGCTCATAAGCCTGTGCTTTGAATTGATTGGTGAGTTCATTATTGTAATAGACATTTGCCTCCAGCACCTGAGAAACAAGGGGTAATAAATAATCTGCATTTTTAAATCCACTTGTTCTGATCTCGTGCTCCGCTTTTTTGACAGCTTTAGACAGTGTGATGATACTTGAGATGGGCAAAGTCTGAACCACATTCCCATTAGTAATATTAATCAGAAAATTGTCCGGTTCATTTTCATGAATATTACTGATTTCCACTATACCATTTTCCAGAATTGGATAGAATATCCTTAAAAGGAACTGGGTATTGTTCTTGATGTTTTGGTTGAGAAATGTGGCAGTGTCTCCTTTGACTGAACTTTGCAGCAGTGCATATTGATTGTCCAACTTATCTCTTAACTCAGTAGTCTTATCTGTGGATAAACTATAGTAAGGTGTAAAGGTAGAAGTAATCTCATCCTTCTCCGATTTTAACTCACCTGCTGGTTTTTTGATAGCAAAATCCATAGGCGCGATCAGATCCGGGTATTTCCATTTGGCACCTTCCTCGAATTCAAAAGAGACCGTCTTTACCTGAATTAATAAAAAACTGATGATGACTGCAGTTCCAAGAATGATAGTAATCCTGAAACTGGAAGCCAGATTAGAAATGTTATCAAATGTAAATTCCTTTGTCATACACTATTTAGATCTTGGTTTCCAGGGTTGGTCTGGGATATTGTGTATATGTAAAATATACCGGGCTAAGGTAAACAAGTAGTCAGACAATCGATTGAAAAATACCAGTATCTCTTCCTGCAGTGGCTCTACTTCATGTAGTGCGACAATCCGCCGCTCTGCCCTGCGACAGACACACCTGGCTACATGTGAAAATGAAGCAGATAAATGGCCATTGGGTAGTACAAAATTTTTCAATGGGGGTAAACTTAATTCCATCTGGTCGATTTTCTGTTCCATCCATATAGCAGTCGCCTGATCAGGTAATTCAATCCCCGGGTTCTTCCCTGGTTGCGTAGCTAAAAATGCACCATACGCAAATAACCAATTCTGAATTTGAGTCAGATCTTCTTTTAAGTTAATGTCTTCCAATGAATCGATGATTACTCCAATGCTAGAATTGAGCTCATCCACAGTGCCATAGGCTTCCAGCCGGATATGATTTTTCGATAGGCGCATTCCACCAAAAAGCCCCGTAGAACCTTTATCGCCTGTTTTAGTATAAATCTTCATTGCCATATAATCCACAAATATTACTGATAAAACTGATGGTCTGATTTTCTTGCCGATTTAATTTTATTCCCTGACAATAAAAAAAGTACCAATTTCGAATCCTTCTGTCTA
>CAZGKN010000075.1:6732-9302 GCA_964525915.1 uncultured Saprospiraceae bacterium
CTTCGGTTTTTTGCAACATGATTTCTATGCTACCAACATAATTCATTTCAATGAATCGTTCAGAAAATGTAAATTCTTTATTTAGAAATAAACTATCTGATCCGGTATCAAATATACAAAGAAAGGTCAAAAGTCAGAGGATGCCTGATCAGGTAGTGCTTAATATTTGCATTGATATGAAATTGAATCCAATAATTTTCATTATATTAGAATTATTTTTAATATATTTGCGTTCTGAATAAGAAAACATCTCTGAACTGTGAAAAAGTTTATAACTGCGTTTTTTTTCGTTTTGGTTTTTATCCAGTCTGGAAAGGCGACAGGTGATTCTACGCATATTCTGACTTATAACGATACGTTGTTTGTACAGAGTGACAGTATCATAGGAAGTTATTTCATACATAAGGTAGAGCCTCGTCAGACACTGTTCTCGCTCGCCCGTTTTTATAAATTAAAGCAGGCAGATCTTGCCGAGTTTAATCCTGCACTTCAGGTCAGATTGCCCCAGATTGGAGATGAATTGCGCATTCCGATTAGTAGAAAATTCGTCCGTGTCTCAACACCACCTACGAAGCGGGAGTCATATACGCCGGTCATATACAGGGTTTTGGCAGGTGAAGGAATCTACACTATAGCACGTAAGAACTTTAATCTGGATCCGGCAACAATCATCAAACTGAATAAATTAGAGGGGAATACTATTTATCCAAATCAGTTATTGATACTCGGATGGGTACCGATTTCTGCTTTTACCTCTGATAAAGCAAGCATAGCACAAAAGACAAATAATCAGTTAGTTGCAGATAAAATCCGAAAGAAAGAAGTTGCATCAATAACCAATGATAACAATAAAGCCCGGTTTGAAGAATCAGACAAAAAATTCTTTAAACGCAATGAAAGGGGAGTCGGGTTCTGGCATCGCGAATTAAAAGACTCAAAAGGTATGTATGTGCTGAATGATAGTGCTGTCCCCGGAAGTATCATCAGTATTACAAATCCTATGTATAATAATACGGTGTATGCTAAAGTGGTCGGACCTATTCCTGCCAATGTATATCCGCCTGATGTCATGATTATTGTCTCGCCAGAAGTAGCACAAAAATTAGGTGTCCGCGATGAGCGTTTCTTTGCACAAATAAATTATTATAGCAGGTAGTCCTGAGTTTACAGACTGATTTTTAATACAATTAAATTACCTTTGTGGGCGCAAAAAAGGTATGGCCTTTTACACAAAATCAGTATCATGTATTTCAATAATGTATTAGAAACAATCGGGAAAACACCCCTTATTAAGCTCAATAAGATTACTGCCCATATTCCTGCCCTGGTCTTAGCCAAAGTAGAGAGCTTTAACCCAGGCAACTCTATAAAAGATCGGATGGCTGTAAAAATGGTAGAAGATGCAGAACGATCAGGCAGACTCAAGCCGGGTGGCACGATCATCGAATGTACCAGTGGAAACACTGGAATGGGACTTGCCCTGGTGGGTTGTGTGAAGGGTTATAAATGCATATTTACTACTAACGATAAGCAAAGTAAGCAAAAGCTGGATGCACTCAAGGCAATGGGCGCAGACGTGATTATTTGTCCTACAAATGTGACTCCACAGGATCCTCGATCTTACTATTCAGTCGCTGAGCGGCTGAGTAAGGAAATCCCAAATTCCTGTTGGTTTAATCAGTATGATAACTTGTCTAATAGAGAAGCACATTATGAATCGACGGGCCCCGAGATCTGGGAGCAAACCGAAGGCAAAATAACCCACCTGATCGTTGGTGTAGGAACCGGCGGTACTATCAGTGGCACGGCGCAATACCTCAAAGAGAAAAATCCGAATGTTAAGATTTGGGGAATTGATACTTACGGAAGTGTTTTTAAGAAATATCATGAAACCGGTATTTTTGATGAGAAAGAGATTTATCCTTATTTGCTGGAAGGAATAGGTGAAGACATTTTACCGGCTAATGTTGACTTTGGATTGATTGATTACTTCGAAAAAGTAACGGATAAGGATGCAGCACATGCTGCCCGGCAATTAGCACGTGATGAAGGGCTGCTGATGGGATATAGCGCAGGTGGTGCAGTAGCCGGTTTGATGCAGTTGAGCTCTCAATTGACCGCTGATGATGTAGTCGTGTTAATCTTTCATGATCATGGTTCGCGGTATGTAGGTAAGATCTACAATGATGACTGGATGAGAGATCATGGATTTCTTCATTCTGAAATGAAAGTAGGTGATTTGGTTCGCAGAAAACAGACCTCAGGAATCATAGGTATAGAAGCTTCTAATAAGTTGAGGGAAGCATTTAAAATGATGAAAGATTATGATATTTCACAGTTGGTCGTGTATGAAGACAATAAGATAATGGGCTCTATCACTGAATATGCTATCCTGTCATCTATCCTGGAGAATCCATATAATATAGATAATGTACCTGTGTATAGCATCATGAATGAATCCTTCCCGGAGATTGATGAGAATGTTTCATATAAAGAGTTGGGTAATTTTATATCACGTAGGATTCCGGCAGTGATTGTTAATACAGTTTCCGGAGAAAAACAAATCCTGA
>CAZGKN010000075.1:9312-13766 GCA_964525915.1 uncultured Saprospiraceae bacterium
TGACTCAATACGATATTATACAGTTTCTGCAGGGTTAGTGAAGATCTGGCAGAATGAATTGCAAAATTAAGCTATGAATTTTTTAGATGAGATAAAACAATCACTGACGCATTGCTTTGCGCAGGCTTTTCCGGATGGAATATTGGATGATATCCCTGTAAGCTGGACAAAGCCGGACATCGCCGGAGATGTTACGATAACGCTTTTTCCATTGCTCCGTACCCTCAAATCAAATCCATCGGCTATTGCAGAGGCTGTAAAACCATTTTTGAATGAACAAAAATTTATCTCAGGTATCGAATTGACCGGTGGGTTTCTCAATGTGATTATAAAGCCTGAATATTGGCAATCCAGCATTTCAGAAAGTCTTCTGGTGTCCAAAAGATCAGCACTTTGTACAGATAAAATCATCGTCGAATTTTGTTCGCCTAATACGAATAAACCGATTCACTTAGGTCACGTGCGAAATATAATGCTCGGAAATACGATGGCTAATGTGTTTGAATATTCGGGTAATAAAGTAATCCGTGTGCAGGTGATCAATGACCGTGGGATTGCCATCTGCAAGAGTATGCTGATGTACCAACTATATGGGGATAATGCAAAACCTTCAGATCTGGAGATCAAAGGAGATCATTATGTCGGTGAATTATATGTGCGCTTTGAAAAGGAATTTAAGGTGGAATACAGTCTGTGGCAGCAATCTCCAGCAGCTAAGCGTATTTTGACGGATAAAAATATCAGTAGTGAAAACGAAGAATCATTTTTCAAAGCTTATAAAAATGACTATTTTAATCAGTATAGTGCTCTGGGACGACAGGCGCGTACTATGCTGAGGCTTTGGGAGCAGGGTGATTCAGAAACAACCCGGCTTTGGAAATTGATGAATCGTTGGGTGTATGAAGGCTTTGATGAGACATTGCATAATTTACAGATAAAGTTTGATCATACTTACTATGAATCAAACACCTATCTACTGGGTAAGGAATTGATTACTGAAGGCCTCAGTAAAGGTGTCTTTGTAAAGGATCCGGATGGCTCTGTGTGGATCGACCTGACTGATCAGGGATTGGATCGAAAATTGGTGCTCCGGGCAGATGGTACATCAGTGTATATCACGCAGGACATAGGAACTGCTGTGCAGCGATACGAAGATCTGGGCTTTGACCGGATGGTTTATGTAGTCGCCGATGAACAGAATTATCATTTTGATGTACTGTTTAAAATTGTTGCGGCATTGGGATATCCTTTTGCAGGCGGTATGTATCATCTGAGTTATGGGATGGTAGAGCTGCCGGAGGGGAAAATGAAATCACGAGAGGGCACTGTAGTCGATGCGGATGATCTGATGCAGGAAGTCATTACCGAAGCAGCCCAGTCCGGACAAGAGAGAGGTGATCTCCAGGGTTTGTCTGATGTTGAAAAAGAAGAAATATTCAGGAAAATTGGTCTGGGCGCATTAAAATATCACATGTTGAGGGTTAATGCAAGGAAACGAATGATTTTTGATCCAAAAGAATCTGTGGAAATGCAGGGACAGACCGGGCCATATATTCAGAATGCCTATGTTCGGATCCAATCTATCTTGCGTAAGTCTGATCAAACGGGTGCTGTGCAACAAGAAATTGATTCATTGACCCCTCAAGAGACAGAACTGGTGAAGTATATATTGCGCTATGATGAGGCTATTCAAGACACTCAGAATCAATATGATCCATCATTGCTAGCTAATTATTTGTATAACCTGGCAAAAGTATTCCATAAGTTTTACCATGACGTTCCGGTTAATAGTGCGCCAGAACCTCTAAGAAGTTGGCGTTTTACACTTATTGGCCGAGTTGCTGAAGTATTAAAGCATGGTAGTGGTCTGATGGGAATCGAAATGCCTGACAGGATGTAATATTCCTGAGAGGCAATTTATGTTTCTGTAAAGATTATGTTAATTTTTCATGTCACTGTTTTCAAAAAATGACAACTCTATTTGATTGAAAATCAAATAACTTTGCAAAAATTGTACACTTTTCTTTAGGTATAATATTGTAAAGTATTGTAAAACAATATGTTATAAATATTATTTGTCAACTTATGAAAAAAGTTTAGTTTATTAAATTTCATCATATATATTTGTGCAGTTATAAAGTATTTTCATCATATATCACATTATCTATTTCTATGCCAAAACTAAGTACTCAAGATCAGAAAGCTATTTATACACAGGATGAAGCGCTAAATGCCAGTTTGCGTTACTTCGGCGGTGACGAATTAGCCGCGACTGTCTGGATAAACAAGTATGCCCTTAAAGATTCGATGGGGAATCTTTATGAGAAGACTCCGTTTGATATGCACAAGCGTATTGCAGCGGAACTGGCCCGAATCGAAAAGAAATATCCGAATCCATTGAAAGAAAAGGAGATTCTCGAAGTAATTCATGATTTCAAATATATCATACCTCAGGGTAGCCCGATGACAGGGATAGGTAATCCATATCAGATTGCTTCACTATCGAATTGTTTTGTGATCGGAAATGAAGGATCCTCAGATTCGTATGGTGGTATCATGAAGACCGACCAGGAACAGGTACAGTTGATGAAGCGTAGGGGAGGGGTAGGACATGATCTGTCGCACATCCGACCAAAAGGTTCTCCGGTAAAAAATTCCGCACTTACCTCTACAGGAATTGTACCTTTTATGGAGCGATTTTCTAATTCTACCCGTGAGGTGGCACAGGATGGTCGTAGAGGCGCCTTGATGCTGTCCGTAGCTATCAAGCATCCGGATTCTGATGCATTTATCGACGCGAAGTTACAAGCCGGTAAGATTACCGGTGCAAATATCTCTGTGCGCATTGATAATGAGTTTATGCAAGCAGTGCAGAATGATACAGCATATACACAGAAGTATCCGATTAATAGCTCAAATCCACTCTATACCAAGGAGATTTATGCGAGAGAACTATGGGATAAAATAATACACAATGCCTGGAAGTCTGCCGAGCCTGGTATTTTATTCTGGGATACGATAATTAGTGAATCATTGCCTGATTGTTATGCTGATCTGGGTTATAAGACTGTTTCAACTAATCCATGTGGCGAAATACCCCTCTGTCCGTATGATTCTTGCAGATTACTGGCGATAAATCTTTTCTCATTTGTCAATAAACCATTTACAAATGATGCGGAGTTCAACTGGACATTATTTAAGAAACATGCCGGGATAGCTCAGCGATTGATGGATGATATTATAGACCTGGAGCTTGAAAAGATTGATGCTATTTTGGAGAAAATCGCTGCCGATCCTGAGCCTGATGAAGTAAAGCGCATCGAGCATAATCTTTGGCTGGCAATTCGAAAAAAAGCTAAAGAAGGAAGACGTACCGGTATTGGTATTACTGCAGAAGGCGACATGCTGGCCGCATTGGGATTGAAATATGGCAGTGATGAAGCAATTTCGTTTTCAGTTGAGATACACAAGACATTAGCACTGGAAGTGTACAGAGCTTCAGTTAATTGTGCTAAGGAAAGAGGTGCATTTTCTGTTTATAATGCTGAGCGCGAGAAGAATAATCCATTCATGAACCGTATAAAGGAAGAAGATCCCCAATTGTATTATGAAATGGTAGAGTATGGCAGACGAAATATTGCCCTGCTTACCATTGCACCTACAGGTACTACCAGTCTGATGTCACAGACTACCTCAGGTATTGAACCGGTTTTTCTACCGGTATATAAGCGTCGCCGCAAGGTGAATCCAAACGATAAAAATGCACGGGTCGATTTCGTGGATGAAGTGGGCGATAGTTGGGAAGAATATAATGTATTCCATCACCGCTTCCTGCAATGGATGGAAGTCAATGGCCATGATAGAAATAAAAACTACAGCAACGAAGAACTGGCTGAACTTGTAAAAGCATCGCCGTACTATGAAGCCACCTCTAATGATGTCAATTATCTGCAGAAAGTTCGTATGCAGGGGGCTATCCAGAAATGGGTCGATCACAGTATTTCAGTTACTATTAATATGCCATCTGATGTCACAGAAGAAACAGTAGCTCAGTGTTATATGGAAGCCTGGAAATCCGGCTGCAAAGGTGTGACAGTTTATCGGGATGGCTCACGATCCGGAGTGATGGTGGCAGCAACTCCGGAAAAACAAGATGAAAAATCCAAGGCACTGTTAGACCAATCAGTGGAAAGACCACAGGTATTGGATGCTGATGTAGTGCGCTTTCAGAATAACCGGGATCGTTGGATTGCCTTTATTGGTCTGAATGAAGGACAACCGTATGAGATTTTTACAGGTTTAGCTGATGATGAAGATGGAATATTACTTCCTCGCTGGGTCACTTCTGGGCTCATCATAAAGAATAAAGAAAATGATGGCACGAGTAGATATGACTTCCAGTATGTTAATGCCAGAGGATATAAGACCACTATCGAAGGTTTGAGTTTTAAGTT
>CAZGKN010000076.1:0-2893 GCA_964525915.1 uncultured Saprospiraceae bacterium
GGCAGTTTTGGTGGATATGCAGTATCATATAATTCCATCATAGAAACTGTTTCCCCCTGTAGTATAATGCTGTCTGTCACCTTCTTCCTGTACAAATGTACCAAAAGATGCAGCCAGATTATCCGGATTATAATCCAGATTACATGGGACTTCCAGATCCGGTAAATCAGCGATCAGCACTGGTAAATGTTTGTTTTGTACTGTTACTTGTGTCATACAAGTAGTCTTTAATCCACCGGCATCAGTCACTTCAAGTACTACGGTGATCGGGCTTTGGGTCAGATCACAACAATAAAAATCGATATAATCTGCCCAGTCGGTCTGTGGATTACCATCGCCATTGCAGTCAGCATTCATTCGGCGGACTTTGATAGTAACCGGACCACAACCATTATCATGAGAGCCATTATTGATCGCGCTCGCATTCATTCTCGCATAGCCATTATTATTGAGGCCTACGATGGCATCTTTACAAATAGCTACGGGTGAGGTATTATCACGAACAGTAACCTGTAAGGTATCACGGAGGATATTTCCACAGGCATCATTCAGTACATAGATGATATCATTAACTCCTATCGGAAGCGTAATTGTGAATCCACCGTTCTGATTGCTGGTTCCACCCGGATAATTAATACGTACTGTTCCTAAATGGTTACAAGCATCAGTTACTACTGCCGGTGGTACAGTATAATTAGCTTCACATGAATTATCATCGGTTGACATTGTAATATCAGCCGGAATAGTCATCACCGGAGGTGTAGTATCACGAATCATTATCGTCTGCGCAAAGTTCAGGTTTTGCTCACCATCACAAGCCCAGTAGTAAACATTCCAATTACGGATTATTTTTTGTCCGCAAGCACCCGGTAAGACCTGATCAGTGTATGCACTGGTCATATTACAAATCAAAGACAAGTTATCAGAAAGTATCTCAATACTGTCAGTACTTATCGTCGGATAACCGGTCACACTCGGTGAAGGATGACCATTGCTGTCCACAGGGAAATTATCTTCACAATATAAATTGACATTAGCGACTTGATTCACATCATCCATATCCGGCTGCAACAGATTAATTACCTGCTCACAGGTATCACTTTTGTTACCAGCACCATCAACCAGGTAAAACTTCCTTGACTTACGGCCTATATATGTAGCACTCAGTGGATTCGTACAATCATAAAACTCAGTCGGATTATCTTCGATGATGACCATCTGAACATCACCTGAACAATCAATGATTCCATCCAGATTGGGGTAATCCGGGAGATAGTAACAAGCTGTATCGATCTCAGGCGGGCAGTCAAACTGTGGTGGCGTCTTATCCAGGAAGGTATGCCAGTTCCAACAGGTTGTATTTGGTGCCGGACCTAATTCAGTAATTTCTATTACATACGATTTATTTTGTAGCGGATAATCTTCACTGGTGCTTAATACCTTACCGTCAGCTATGACAACATCGATACCTTCTTCCAGTATTCTTCCGGTAGATGATTCCCGTAGTCGGATCCTTTTCTGTACATTACAATTGCCGCCTTCAGCCGACAGTTCATCTGCGACCAGTGTGGCATGGCAGTATTCATCCAGGCCAATCTGCGTAGGGAAGCAAGCCAGTGTACATCCGGGATCAGAACTCGTCGGTGTGAAGTTTACACAACCTGTACTCTCTAATAAAGCAGTACTGTTATAGGATTCCTGATACCTTAGAGAAGCATTGTTTTGAATCCCTATAGTAGCTTCTGCACCATTATTATATATGCTCTCGCCTGCTGGTGCAGGTTGATACTCCATATCACCATATACATAGGTGATCTGATTCGTTCCTTCGTGGAAGATTACCTGGAAACTGATGTTGCCAGTAGTGGTATCTCCCGGGATTACTTTTTCCATGTTAGTCCACTGGATCACAAAGGATCGCGCAGGTGCTACACCCTGTACTTCAGTATAAACTGTTCCATTGGTCATATTATCCCAGGCCGGAAACAGTGCTCCGGCGACATTATCACCATCCACGACCGGCAATGAGACATTATCTCTGGCAAGACTACCCGTATTCGTATTGAACAGGATGTTTCCATCTGTACTGATACGAAGATTCGGTGTAGGGTAAGCCGTTCCGAACAAATCGAAGTTAAATGGCATCGTAGTATTCAGTGTGAATCCATCACCATTCAGTGGTAATGCTGTGCCTGTACCTGAAATGTCCGTGTAAGCTGTGTTACAGGTGCGATCCACCTGATAGTACTGTGCAGATAACTGAATACCTGACAAAAGAAAAATCGAGAGAACCAGACTGCGCAAAAATAAACTTTGCTTCCATTCCTGTCTTCGACCAATAGCCCGAATAGCGAGCCTCAACAATGTAGTTTTCTTCATGAGACTTTTAATTTGATTAAACAAAAACGATTTGTCCCCGGTTGGAGGGGCATAACAATATACTGTGGAGCAGATAGCAGGCAAGCCTTACTATCTGATTGATTACCACAAATGTAACACATTATTCTTATTCGTAATATGTTTTTATATTAAAAATTTTTATAATGTGTAAACATTTTATTTTTAAATATTTATTTATTGTAAATATTTATAATGTATTTGGATGAAAATCAATAGATTAAGCAAAATGAGTTAAAGACAATGCGTTGAAAAAAATCATAACCTTTAAGTCATATCACCAATAATAATATGCAGTTTGAGCCAAACTAAAAATAACATTCATGATTAAAGGAACGAAAAAAGCCATCCTGAACAACAGAATGGCTTCTTATCAAATAAAATTTCTTATCAATACCTGTAATAATCCGGCTTATATGGCCCGGCAACAGTCACACCGATATATTTTGCCTGGTCTTCGGATAAGGTCTCCAGTTCTACGCCGATTTTTGCGAGG
>CAZGKN010000076.1:2903-13739 GCA_964525915.1 uncultured Saprospiraceae bacterium
TGCAGTCTGGCCAACATCTCATCGAGGTGCTTAGGCAGGACATAGACTTTGTTTTCGTATTGGTCTGTATTCATCCACAATTCCATTTGTGCCAACACCTGATTGGTAAATGAATTGGACATCACGAAAGATGGATGTCCGGTAGCGCAACCCAGATTGACCAGGCGACCTTCCGCCAGGACGATGATGTCTTTTCCGTCAATGGTATATTTATCCACCTGTGGTTTGATCTCATCCTTGGTATTGCCATAGTGCGCATTGAGCCATGCCATATCGATTTCATTATCGAAGTGACCAATATTACATACGATAGCTTTATCTTTCAGTGCCTTGAAGTGCTCGCCGCGGATGATGTCTTTATTTCCGGTAGCTGTTACTACGATATTGGCATCTTTCAGCGCATTTGCCATTGTCTTCACAGCATAGCCATCCATAGCTGCCTGAAGTGCACATATCGGATCGATTTCTGTCACTATCACGCGGCAACCAGCACCACGGAGTGAAGCAGCAGATCCTTTTCCTACATCACCATAACCGGCTACCACTGCTACCTTACCGGCCAACATGATGTCGGTCGCTCTGCGGATAGCATCGACCAGTGATTCCTTGCAACCGTACTTATTATCAAACTTTGATTTGGTGACAGAATCATTGATATTGATCGCAGGCAATGGCAGTGTGCCATTCGCCATTCTTTCATACAGACGATGCACACCGGTGGTAGTTTCTTCGCTGATACCTTTGATATTGGCGATCAACTCCGGATACTGATCCAGTACCATATTAGTAAGGTCACCACCATCATCGAGAATCATATTCAGTGGCTGACCATTTTCGAAAGCAAACAATGTCTGTTCGATACACCAGTCAAATTCTTCCGCATTCATGCCCTTCCAGGCATAAACCGGGATACCGGCAGCAGCGATTGCCGCAGCAGCATGATCCTGTATAGAGAAGATATTACATGAGCTCCAGCTCACTTGTGCACCCAACTCTACCAGAGTCTCGATCAAAACGGCAGTCTGTATCGTCATGTGCAGGCAACCTGCGATGCGTGCGCCTTTCAGCGGTTTGTCTTTACCATAGCGCTCACGTAGTGCCATGAGGCCAGGCATCTCTGCTTCTGCCAGTTGAATCTCTTTTCTACCCCAGGCTGCGAGGCTGATATCTTTTACTTTGTATGCTAATTTCTGATCAGTTGATTGCATGAAATATTCCTTTTTTTGATTTAGGCTGCAAAGGTAAGGAATCTAATTGTCTTTATGTGAATATTAACTTGGGAAATGAGTCTGACAGTGTTTAGTGGATAAGGGATAGTTGATATGGGATAGTTTTTTTCAATTACGAATTTTTTAATTACAAATTACGAATACACCGATAGACTTTAGGCTTTTGGGGGTTGGGTATTGGGCTTTAGGTATTTCAGTTCAGTGAGTGAGATTCATGGATTGATTTTTTATAATGAAAAGTGGAGAGCTGATAAACAACAAAAACCCAAATCCTAATAGCTAACAGCTAACTCCCAAAAGCGAAGTGCCCCATACCTAACCTGTCAATGCCTGAAATAAGTTGACCGTTTTTAAAGGTTAAAAATCAATAAAAATGGAACAATTAACAGCAATTATCAATCAACTGTTAAATTCACCAAATTATTTGGATTTTAAAATATTTTGAACTAAATTAGCACAACTGATTTCACTGTAATGAAAAATATCATCTTACGGTCTTACGGTCTTACGGTCTTACGGCATAAACCTCCGTAGTGCTGCCGTCACTTAAAGCAGCCCTTTGATGTCTTCTGCTCACCATCTATATTTTTTAAAAAAAAACAAAAAAGATGAAATCACTATATAAAACCTTACTTTTAGTAGGGTGCCTATTGCTTTCTACAGGGGCATTTGCCTACCATTCTACTGCTTTGGCTGGTTGCGGCAAAGTCTGCGGCAAAGCGAATATACATGTCTGGCTATATAATACCATCGACCAGTATTGGGAAAATAACAATAACATACCGGATGAATTATACTGGACAGGTGAATACTATTTTAAGATTGTGGATAAAAATACCGGTATCACACAGACCCTTGTGGGCGGCACCTTTTCTAATCTGCTTGTCTTCACCACTACCTACAGCGATGGCTCTAAAATCTCATCACTGGACAAGACTCGCTTCATGTCTGCCTCTGATTTACAATATGATCTGCCGGTCGATGCCGGTGTCTATGACATCTATGAATATGCACATTACACACTCAATGGAATCGGCTACTCGCAGACCTTTACCATCGGTAGTCTTTCAGTACCACAGACCATGTCTGATGGTGTGTCATACCCCTTATCCATCGGTAGTAACTGGGTACAGAGCTCAAATACACCGGATGATATATCGATAGACGGCTATCGGGGCTCACTGTATGATCCTATCCCCGTTTATACCTGTAAAAGTGCCTGGCCTATCCGATTGTACTATGACAATATCACCGAGTGCAGAACGTATGAAGCAAAGGTGGACTGGGCTGATGTGAGTGGACTGGATTGCAGTGCTGATGTTGTACCTTTCTCTGGAAATTATTTCACATTTTCAGAAGCTTTTAGCCCAAACAAAGAACCTCTCGGCTATTTAGAAAGAATGGATCTTAATATGATGTTAGCATACTTTCCATTATCAAATCCATCATTAATTGGTCACAAGTTAAAACTGATCATTACGATAAGAGGCAAAAATAATAGTATTTGTCCCCCAGTCACTATTACTAAATGCATAGTAATTACAGCCTCTCCCGGCTTGACAACCGGATTAAAAATCAAAAAAGGCAACAATCAGGGTTATGCGAATCCTTATCAGTCTCTTCCGGTATCCGGTGCTCCACTCTGTGGATATCATACGGCCGCATTCAACGTGAATACTGTAGGAGCTATAGAGCAGTTCCATATTTCTCTGGATTATGTGGATAATTTTGGTTCAATTATATCAAATTTAGTTTCAAATTATATTCTTTATGTACCGACATCCGGAGGAATTCCTGATCAGGAATTGAATCTGATTAATGTGCCGCAAAATAGTCTCATAGGTTGGTCCGGAGGAACCGGCTTCTTTAGTTGGGCCGGTCAAAACAATAAATTATATTTTAAGCTAAGTGTATATGTGTCCAATAGTTGTGGATACTCAATTCCTCAGTGGAGTTACTTCCGACTGGATCCCTCTACAGCTTATCTGAAAATCGCTACACAGGAGGGTCTATCAGGCTTTAATAGTTTAGTTTCAGATGCAGAAAATATAAATACTGATACAAAATTACCGGAAATAAATATTCAAAATCTAAACAAGGATGTTGATATCTATCCCAATCCTTGTACTGATCATTTATTCTTCCACAATTTGCAGGTAGGTACTACTATAGAGATTATTGATATCATGGGCCATACAATTAAGCGTGAAAAAGTGAGCGGAATTGACTTAGACTTAGATGTATCTTCACTAAAACCACAGTTATATCTATGCAGGATTTCTTCAATCGATGGGAAAATTGAATGGAAGCATATAGCGAAGTCGTAGATATATAAACCTGATTTTAATTTTATGCTTCGGATTTTATTAAGTATTTTTATACTTTACTCATTGCATTTTTCGTGTTTTTCTCAATTAATAGGTATAATAAATACTGATGGGTCAATTGATACTTTATGGATTGATATACATAAACATTATCCAATTTGCAAAGGGCAATGTTATCAATTTGTTCGTTTAAAAATCAAAGCATCTGTTGATACATTCTATCCTGTGTATCGCTGGAAGTTTGCAGGGGGTAATCCGACTTCATCTACCGAGCGTGATCCTTATGTATGTTTTACCAGTGATGGCATTACACCGGATTCGATGTATCTACTTCAATTAGTGCAGACTAATGAAGGTACTATAGGATATATAGGAGTGGTTAATCCGCATTTTGCACCGGAGGATTGCCGGCCCACCACGACCTTTGACACCCAGGATACGGTGCTCTGTCAGGGTAGGTCGGTGGTCTATCGCAGTGATGAGACACAGCTTGCTGAGCGATGGCATTGGAGATTTGAAGGGGGTGAGCCTTATGAATGGTTTGATTCACTGCCACCCCCTATCTTTTATCCACAGCCGGGTTATTTTTCGACTACACTGATGACTGAAAATAAAACCGGTAGTGATACACTCAGCAGGGATCAATATATCCATGTGCTGCCGGGCAATCAAGCCAATGCAGATTTCAAGGGGGTGTGTTCCGGTATAGCCGGCGATCAGGCTACCATCAGTTCTTGTGCCATCGGAGATACCTATCACTGGATGCCCGCAGAGGGCCTGTCTTGCACCGATTGTAGTGATCCGGTGCTCACCTATGGTTTTGGCACTGACTATTACTGCATAGTGAGTAATGCAGATCGCTACTGCATCGATACCTGCCATATCATAGTACATTCAAAGTCCCGGGAAGAGCGCCTGTTTTTCCCAAATGTCTTCACACCCAATCGGGATGGTATCAATGACGTCTTTCAGGGTTCTACCTGGTATGCTACACTGAAGTCGATCCACATCTATAATCGCTGGGGCGCCTGTGTCTATTCCTCTCAGAGTGACTTTTCCTGGGATGGCACCTTTGATGGTCGGCCAATGGATCCGGATGTCTATGTCTATATGGTCACCTACCGCAGTGAATTTACCGGACAGATCAAGGTCAAATCGGGGTCAGTGACTTTGCTGAGATGAGTAAGTAGAAAAAAGGTAGTGTGGACAGTGGAGAGTTGAGAGTGGAAAGTGGAAAGTGGATAGTTAGTCGATGTCTGAATTACTTTGACCGACATGATGGGCTTCAAGTATTATTTATAGTTACAAGTCGCTAACAGCGAAACAAACAGCTAACCCCCTAACCCCTAGACCTTCAACTTTCCACTCTCAACTTTCCACTCTTCTCCCTTTTTCACATTTTACAAATTCATATAAAACTAAACTTAATTTGATAACTTTACGGGTTTATTTCCAGCCAGAATGACAAAGAAAAAACCGAAAGAAAATATCGAAACAGAGCCATCTGCCCATCAGATTATCATCTGGGGGGCGCGTACCAATAATCTCAAAAATGTAAATCTTACATTACCCACTAATAAATTGATTGTGTTTACGGGAGTGTCCGGGAGTGGTAAGTCTTCGATAACGATGGATACCTTATTTGCCGAAGGTCAACGCAGATACGTGGAGAGCCTGTCGAGTTATGCACGGCAATTCATGGACCGGATAAAGAAACCGGAAGTGGATTATATCAAAGGTATCCGCCCTGCCATAGCTATTCAACAGAAAGTCAGCGGTGGCAATGCCCGCTCTACTGTGGGCTCACTGACTGAAATTAATGACTATCTGCGACTACTGTATGCACGGATAGGAAAGATCATTTCACCTATCAGTGGTGAAGAAATAAAGCGGCAATCTGTCACCGATATCGTCAATGCCTACCTACAGCAAAAAAAAGGTAATAAAATATTAATTGCCGCACCGGTAATCACTCCGCCGGGTGTCACGATGACGGAGATGATCAATCGATTTATCCGGAAGGGTTTCGTCCGATTATGGTATCAGGGTGAGACCAGGAATCTGGCCGAAGCTGAGTCACGGGAAGGCTTCATCACACCAAGCTCTGAACTATACCTAATCATAGACCGGATAGTAACTGATCCTGCCAATGAAGATTTGACTGTCCGGGTCACCGACAGTATCGAAATGGCAATTTCTGAAGGTAATGGTAGCTGTGCTTTCATTTTTGAAGACGATCAGATTGAGACTTTTTCAAATAAATTAGAAGAAGACGGTCTCCAATTTATGGAACCCCATCCTTCTTTGTTTAATTATAACAACTCGCTGGGTGCCTGTCCGACCTGCGAGGGGTATGGTCTTTCCATCGGTCTTGATCCGGACAAAATCATTCCCAACAAACAAAAGACATTGTATGACAATGCTATCGTACCCTGGATAGGTGAAAGAGGATCGGCTTATTTTCTGAAATTATTGAAAAATGCAGACAAAGAAAACATCAGACTCCATACACCGTATAAGGATCTGAGCAAAAGTGAAATCAAAAAGATCTGGGAAGGAACCAGGACAATTGATGGAATCAACCAGTATTTTGCAGAGCTCGAGTCTGCGATTTACAAGATCCAGAATCGCGTCATGTTGTCCCGATACAGAGGAAAAACAACTTGCCCTGTATGTAAAGGCAAGCGCCTCCGTCCAGAGGCATTGTATATTAAAATAAAGGGATTGGATATAGGTGAGGTTTCGGAAATGAATATAGAACAGTTGCATCTGTTATTTTCTGAGCTCATTCTAACTGAAACAGAAGAATTAATCGCAAAAAGAATTTTATTAGAAATTAAATCCAGATTAAATATATTATATTCATTGGGCCTGGGATACCTGGATCTGAATAGAATATCATCTACCCTTAGCGGTGGTGAGACGCAGCGTATTAATCTTACCCGATTGCTGGGTTCAAACCTCACCGGCGCATTATATTTATTAGACGAGCCCAGTGTAGGTCTCCATCCCAGGGATACCAATGCATTGGTAGAGTCGCTTTATCATCTGCGAGACCTGGGCAACACAGTTATAGTAGTCGAACATGAAGAGGAAGTGATACGCAAAGCTGATTATCTGGTCGATATGGGTCCGGATGCAGGTATTTATGGCGGCGAAGTTGTCTTTCAGGGTAATTATTCGGAAATATCGGATTCGAAAGCTGATCGAAGTCTGACACTGGATTATCTCAACGGCAGAAAGGTCATTCCCATCCCTGACCACAGACGTAAAGCACGGAATTTCATCAGTTTAGTGGGCGCCAGCATGCACAATATTAATAACCAGGATCTGCGAATTCCACTCAATAGTTTGGTAGGTGTATCGGGCGTATCCGGTTCAGGTAAAAGTACATTAATAAAATCGATCCTTTATCCAGCCCTTTCCAAGGCAATAGAAACAAAGGTAAAATCAATTACTACCAATAATCTGAGTGAACTATCAGGTGATATCACCAGAATCCAACAAATCGAACTCATCGACCAGCAACCGATAGGCAAATCTTCCCGGTCTAATCCGGTCACTTATGTCAAGGCTTATGATTACATCCGTGAATTGTTCACCTCATTACCACTCTCAAAAATGCGCGGATTCAAACCTAAACATTTTAGCTTCAATGTCGAAGGCGGCCGCTGTGAAGCCTGTAAAGGGGAAGGCGTGCAAGTGATAGATATGCAGTTTCTCGCTGATGTTACACTTGAATGTGAAGAATGCAAAGGCAAACGATTTAAAACCGAAATACTGGATGTAACTTACAAGCAAAAGAATATTTTTGATGTCCTGGAAATGGACATACACGAAGCCATCGAATTCTTTGAGGGTCATACAGAAATCATCTCCAGACTCAAACCATTGGACGAAATTGGACTTGGATATGTAAAACTGGGGCAGGCGTCCTCTACCCTATCCGGTGGTGAGGCTCAGCGGGTTAAATTAGCCAGTTTTCTGATCAAGGATAAATCCAGTCAACATATTTTCTTCATTTTTGATGAACCAACTACCGGTTTACATTATGAAGATGTACGCAAACTATTGATTGCGATGAATAAACTCAATGAAAACGGACATAGTGTCCTGGTAATAGAGCACAATATGGAAGTGTTGAAATGTGCAGATTATCTGATAGACATCGGTCCCGGTGGTGGTGAACATGGTGGAAAGATTCTATTCCAAGGTCCGCCCGAAGAAATCAAATCAATAAAGGAATCTTATACCGCGCAATATCTGAAAGTCTGAATCAGCGCGATAAACCTGGTAAAATATGATTAGCCAGCCAGGCTGGTCCGATCAATAAAAATTGCAAATCTTTAAAGAATGATGGTTTTTTACCCTCAATCTTATGCCCGATGAACTGACCAATCCAGGCTACTACAAAAATCAATAGTGAGATCAATGCCAGTTGATTATTATTCCAGCCGATACTCTTCAATATAAACCAGTTGCCCATGAGGACTATCACGTCCAGTAGTACAAAAAATAAACCTACCTTGAATGACATTCTGAAATAATAAACCAGTGCAATTAACATTCCAATTGAAGCAAAATTCATCCACCAGGATTTGGCCCAGGGTGTTGCAATCGCCATCAGCATTCCGACAATACTAAAATAAATAGCCGGTACACACACCCAGTGAAATGCTTTGTTGACTAAATGTCTATGGCCATCAAGAGATCCTTGAAATTAACATTCGCCATACATCTTCCTTATTGACTCAATAATTCTTTTACAATACCGGCAATAACCTTCCCATCTGCTTTCCCGGCAAAGCGCTGACCTGCAATTCCCATTACCTTACCCATATCTCTCGGGCCAGCAGCACCTGTCTCCTGAATGATGGCCTTCAACTCAATACGTAAATCTTCCTCTGACAATTGTGCCGGCAGATAGGTCTTGATGATATCTATTTCTTCCTTCTCTACATTTGCCAGATCTTCACGCCCTTGCTTCACATAGATATCGTATGAATCGCTGCGTTGTTTCAGCATTTTCTGCAGCATTTGAATTTTCCTTGCTTCATCTATTTCTGCGCCTGTACCATCTGTTTTTGCCAATAATATAGCTGATTTTATTGCTCTGATTCCCCGCAATGCCACCGCATTTTTAGCTTTCATCGCATCTTTTAAATCTGAATTAATCTGTTCTTCGAATGTCATTTTTAACTACATTTTATAATTTATGGGGTCATTGAGGTATTTAGTCAAACTAACAAATTCAGAGACAGATAGTTGCTCCGGGCGCCGGTCAAAGAATGTATCAGTCATCAATTCCTTATCAAAGATTGATTTCAGGTTATTACGTAGCATCTTTCTTCGCATACTGAAAGCACATTTTACTACCCGGGCAAATGCCTTATACTCCACATCAATGCCCCCATCTTCTCTTGCACTAAGCTCGATGACCGTGCTGTTTACTTTTGGTGGCGGGTCAAAACTCCCAGGTGCCAGATCCATTAATTTGCGTCCGGTAAAATAAGCCTGTGTCAGCACACTGATGACACCATAGGATTTCCCACCGGGTGGTGCGATAATCCGGTCTGCCATTTCTTTCTGAAACATGCCAATCACCCTAAGTACAGACTGCCGGTGCTGAATCGCATGAAATACAATCTGCGAAGAAATATTGTAAGGAAAATTCCCAATCAAGAGTACTTCCTTACCCAGTGCCAGTGTCGTAATATCAACTCTTAGAAAATCTGAGCGGATGATCCTGGGCATCAGATCTGGCCAGCGATCTGAGAGATATTCGATCATCTCCGGATCCAGCTCCACACAGTAAAAATGAGGATGCTTTTCTTTAAGAAATTGTGTCAGAATACCTTTACCGGGGCCAACTTCCAGCACCAGCACCTGATCGCTGATATCACCGGCAAATCCGGCAATTCTCGCTGCGATATTCTCATTTTTCAGGAAATGTTGTCCGTAAGACTTTTTTGCTCTCGGTGCCAGCACTGTATTACTATTTGTCTGCTTAAAGCTTAAAGATACATATTATTGAATAACTAATATATTCACTAACTAAAAATGCGTGTATGACCTATAATGAATGACTTCAATTTCGCTATACAAACATACAAAGCATTTTTTATTACTATATTTTATTTGTATTTACGAAAATAATTGAACACCTACGGAGTTCCTCTTTTGAGGATACCTTACCCGGCACTGCACTTCGCTTGTACCGGGTTATTCATATTACACTCCTTCGGAGTTAGATGCTAAATCCACATGTCATAGCTACACATAAATCAAAATAGCTGCAATAGAAAAAGGCCGAGTCAAGTTTTTTTCGTATTCTGGAAAATGATGAAACTTTTATCTGTGCCAGGAATCACAATGAATCATACACTGAAACAAAATGCCGTAGGCATTTAATTTGAATAACCTCGTGCAAGCAACGCGCAGCTCGAGGCTAAAATATGAACACAAAGGAACTCCGTAGGTGTTCAATGTGAAAATGTAATTTTCCTGATGATAATTGAACTCCTACAGAGTTCCTCTTTTGAGAGCACCTTACCCGGCACTGTGCTTCGCTTGTACCGGGTTATTCATATTACACTCCTTCGGAGTTAGATACTCAATCGCCATGTCATTATTTCGCACAATTCAAAATACCTACGATAGAAAAAAGGAAGTGTGAAGGCTTTTTTCGTATTCTGGAAAATGATGAAACTCTTTTCTATTACATAATTTTTTTTTAAATCCCACACTGTTGCATAATGCCGTAGGCATTGAATATGAATAACCTCGTGCAAGCATCTCGCAGCTCGAGGCTAAAATAGGAACACAAAGGAACTCCGTAGGTGTTCAATGTGAAAATGCAATTTTCTTGCAGATTATTTAGCTCCTTCTGAGTTAGATGCTAAATCCCAAAGTGATTATTGCGCACAATTCAAAATAACTCCGATAGAAAAAAGCCCGGGTGAAGACTTTTTCGTATTCTGGAAAATGATGAAACTCTTTTCCATGACAAAATTTTTATCAAATCCCACACTGAGGCAAAATGACACAGGCACTGAATATGAATTACCCCGTGCAAGCATCGCGCAGCTCGAGTTTAACAAAAACTCGTCAGCGAACTCCGTTTGAGAAAGACAGCATGTTGGCTATTTTTCGCATTAAAAAAAATGATGAAGTTTTTAACTATGATGTGAATCGCTACGAATATCTCATTGGGACAAAAATGCCGTAGGCATTTAATATGAATAACCTCGTGCAAGCAACGCGCAGCCCGAGGCTAAAAT
>CAZGKN010000077.1:0-3297 GCA_964525915.1 uncultured Saprospiraceae bacterium
TCTCATCATCACTCACCCATGACTTCACTAAGTCACTGGTACAGTTATCACTAACTATCAACAGATTTACATCTGGTGCTGGCACCTGGGATACGCAAGTTACTGTCATATCCGCAGGACACTGGATAGTTGGTGGCACATTATCATTAATCCAGATCTTCTGCGTACAGTATGCTGTATTTCCGCAACCATCGGTTACTTTATACTTACGCTTGATATAATGATCGGTACAACTATTATTAACTTCAGTATCACTTACCCAGGCTTTCACTAAGTCACTTGTACAATTATCACTTACTATTAACAATGTTACATCTGGTGAAGGAACTTCAGATACACAGGTTACTGTCATATCCGAAGGACATTGGATAGTCGGCGGAATATTATCATTGATCCAGATTCGCTGTGTACAGGTTGCTGTGTTGTCACAGTCATCGGTCACTTTATAAACTCTGTCAATATAGTGATTCGCACAGCTCGTATTCGTCTCAGTATCACTTACCCAGGACTTAACCAATGAAGTACAGCAGTTATCGCTACCACTGACCAGATTAGTATTTGGTGCAGGTACGTCTGATTGGCAGGTTACTGTCAAATCTACAGGACACTGGATAGTCGGAGGAACATTATCTATGATCCAGATACGTTGGGTACAGGTTGCTGTGTTGCCACAATTATCTGTTACTTTGTATTTTCTATCTATATAATGATCAGCACAGCTATTGTTAGTCTCATGATCACTTACCCATGAACGAGTCACACTACCACAATTGTCTGAGCCGGATACCAGATTCACATTCGGTGCAGGTACATTTGTACTGCACGTAACAGTCATGTCTGCCGGACACTGGATAGTTGGTGGCACATTATCAATTATCGAAATTTTCTGAGTACAGTAGGCTGTATTGCCGCAACCATCGGTTACTTTATACTTACGCTTGATGTAATGGTCAGAACAACCATTATTGGTTTCTGTATCACTCACCCAAGCTTTAACCAGATCGCTGGTACAGTTGTCACTTACTACCAACAGATTTACATCTGGTGCCGGTACATCTGAACTACAAGTTACAGTCATATCTGCCGGACATTGAATTGTCGGTGGCACATTATCATTGATCCAAATCTTCTGGGTACAGTAAGCTGTATTGCCGCAACCATCGGTTACTTTATACTTACGCTTGATGTAATGGTCAGTACATTTATTATTTACCTCTGTATCACTTACCCAGGCTTTTACCAAGTCGCCGGTACAGTTATCACTTACCACAAGCTGGCTTGCATCCGGTGTTGGAACCTCAGATACACAAGTTACTGTCATATCAACCGGACATTGAATAGTTGGTGGTATGTTGTCCGAAATCCAGATACGTTGGGTACAGGTTGCTGTGTTGCCACAGTTATCTGTTACCTTATATACTCTGTCGATGTAATGATTAGAACAACTGGTGTTGGTCTCGGTATCATTCACCCAGGCTCGGGTAATACTACCACAATTATCCGCACCAGATACCAGATTCACATTCGGAGCCGGCACTTCTGATACACAAGTTACCGTCATGTTGTCCGGACACTGGATAGTCGGTGGCACATTATCAATAATCGAAATCTTTTGAGTACAATAGGCTGTATTGCCACATGCATCTGTTACTTTATACTTACGCTTGATATAATGGTCTGAACAACCATTGTTCGTCTCAGTATCGCTTACCCATTCTTTAACTATATCACCGGTACAATTATCATTTACTATCAGCAGATTTACATCCGGTGCAGGAACTTCTGAATTACAAGCTACAGTAATGTCATCCGGACACTGAATTGTCGGTGGAATGTTGTCTATAATGTAAATCTTTTGTGTACAATAAGCTGTGTTGCCACAACCATCAGTCACTTTATATTTACGCTTGATGTAATGGTCAGAACAACCATTATTGGTTTCTGTATCACTTACCCATTCTTTCACCAGATCACCGGTACAGTTATCACTAACTACCAACAGATTCACATCTGGTACCGGCACTTCTGAACTACAAGTTACAGTAACATCTGCCGGACACTGAATAGTCGGTGGAACATTGTCGTTGATCCAGATCTTTTGAGTACAGTAGGCTGTATTGCCGCAACCATCGGTTACTTTATACTTACGCTTGATATAATGGTCGGTACATTTATTGTTTACTTCTGTATCGCTCACCCATTCTTTAACCAGGTCACTGGTACAATTGTCGCTTACCACCAGCAGACTTACATCTGGTACCGGAACTTCAGATACGCAGGTTACTGTCATATCATCCGGACACTGAATAGTCGGTGGTACATTATCGTTGATCCAAATCTTCTGAGTACAGTAAGCTGTATTACCACAACCATCAGTTACTTTATATTTTCGCTTGATATAATGGTCAGTACACTTGTTGTTTACCTCAGTATCACTTACCCAGGCTTTTACCAGGTCACCGGTACAGTTATCACTCACCACAAGCTGGTTTGCATCCGGGGATGGAACTTCAGAGACACAAGTTACTGTCATATCTGAAGGACACTGGATAGTCGGTGGTATATTGTCTGATATCCAAATTCTTTGTGTACAAGTTGCTGTGTTTCCACAGTCATCTGTTACTTTATATTTTCTGTCTATGTAATGATTAGAGCAGCTGGTGTTGGTCTCGGTATCATTCACCCAGGCACGGGTTATGCTTCCACAATTATCTGAACCTGAAACTAAATTAACATCCGGTACAGGGACTTCTGACACACAGGTAACTGTCAAGTTAGCCGGACACTGGATAGTCGGAGGAACATTATCAATAATCGAAATCTTTTGTGTACAGTAAGCTGTGTTGCCACAACCATCGGTAACTTTGTATTTACGCTTAATGTAATGGTCTGAACAACCATTATTGGTTTCAGTATCACTCACCCACTCTTTTACTAAATCTCCGGTACAATTATCACTTACTACCAACAGATTCACATCCGGTGCAGGAACATCTGAACTACAAGTAACTGTCATGTCCGCTGGACATTGGATAGTCGGTGGTACATTGTCATTGATCCAGATCTTCTGAGTACAATACGCTGTATTGCCGCAACCATCGGTTACTTTATACTTACGTTTGATGTAGTGATCTGTACATTTATTATTGACTTCAGTATCACTTACCCAGGCTTTTACCAGGTCACCGGTACAGTTGTCACTCACCACCAGCTGAGTTGCATCCGGTGTCGGAACTTCTGATACGCAGGTTACTGTCATGTCCGCAGGACACTGAATAGTCGGTGGTATATTGTCTG
>CAZGKN010000077.1:3307-11702 GCA_964525915.1 uncultured Saprospiraceae bacterium
CACTTTGTAAACTCTGTCTACATAATGATTAGAACAACTGGTGTTGGTTTCAGTATCATTCACCCAGGCTCGGGTAATACTACCACAATTATCCGCACCTGACACCAGATTCACATCCGGTGCTGGCACTTCTGATACACAGGTTACCGTCATGTTAGCCGGACACTGGATAGTCGGTGGCACATTATCAATAATCGAAAACTTTTGTGTACAATAAGCTGTGTTGCCACAACCATCGGTCACTTTATATTTACGTTTGATATAATGATCAGAACAACCATTATTGGTTTCAGTATCACTCACCCATTCTTTTACTAAATCTCCGGTACAGTTATCACTAACTACCAACTGATTTACATCCGGTGCAGGTACATCTGAACTACAAGTCACAGTCATATCTGCCGGACACTGAATAGTTGGTGGTACATTGTCATTGATCCAGATCTTCTGAGTACAGTAGGCTGTATTGCCGCAACCATCGGTTACTTTATACTTACGTTTGATGTAATGATCAGTACATTTATTATTTACTTCTGTATCACTTATCCATTCTTTTACTAAATCTCCGGTACAGTTATCACTGACTATCAGGAGATTCACATCAGGTGTTGGCACTTCTGAAATACAAGTAACCGTCATATCATCAGGACACTGTATAGTTGGTGGTTGATTATCATAGATCCAGATTTTCTGGGTACAATAAGCAGTATTACCACAACCATCAGTTACTTTATACTTACGCTTGATATAATGATCGGTACATTTATTATTTACTTCTGTATCACTCACCCATTCTTTTACTAAATCACCGGTACAGTTATCACTAACTACCAGGAGATTCACATTCGGTGTTGGCACTTCTGAAATACAAGTAACTGTCATATCATTCGGACACTGAATAGTTGGTGGCTGATTGTCATAAATCCAGATTCGCTGTGTGCAGGTAGCTGAATTTCCACAGTCATCTTTCACACGGTAAATCCTGTCGATATAATGATCAGTGCATTTTGTATTGGTCTCATTATCCTGAACCCATTCTCTGGTGATACTGCTACTACAATTATCCCAACCTGAAACTAATGTCGGATCAGGATTCGGAACTTCTGATTCACAAGTCACAGTCATATCTGCCGGACATGTGATGGTTGGCGGTTGATTATCTGTAATCCATATTTTTTGTGTACAATACGCTGTATTTCCGCAGTCGTCAGTAGCTGAATATTTTCTAGCTATATAATGATCTGAACATCCATTATTTACTTCATTATCACTGACCCAGGCTTTTGTTACTTCGCCATTACAATTATCTGTAGCAGTAACTTTCCACAGTTTAACACCAGGAACAGGATCACCACAATTCATTGTAATATCAGCCGGACACGTGATGGTCGGTGGTACATCGTCAATTATCCAGATTTTCTGAGTACAATCTGCATAATTACCACATTCATCTGTCACTCGGTAAATCCTGTCTATATAGTGATCAGCACACTTCTTGTTATTGTTCTCACTATCCTGAATCCAGGATTTAGTAATGCTTCCGCAATTATCTGAGCCAGTCACCAGTGAAGTATCTGGTGCCGGTACATCACCATCACAGGCTACTGTGATATCAGCCGGACACTGGATAGTTGGTGGCTCATTGTCATAAATCCAGATCTTCTGGGTACAGTAGGCTGTATTGCCACAACCATCAGTTACTTTATACTTACGCTTGATATAATGGTCGGTACATTTATTATTGACCTCTGTATCGCTTATCCATTCTTTTACCAGATCTCCTGTACAGTTATCACTAACCACCAGGAGATTCACATCCGGTGCGGGAACTTCAGATGAGCAAGTCACAGTTATATTATCCGGGCATTGAATTGTCGGTGGTTGGTTGTCATAGATCCAAATACGTTGTGTACAAGTAGCTGAATTTCCGCAATCATCTTTTACTCGGTAAATCCTATCAATATAGTGATCAGTACATTTTGTATTGGTTTCATTATCCTGAACCCATTCTCTGGTGATACTGGAACTGCAATCATCCCATCCGGATACTAATGTCGGATCCGGATTTGGAACTTCTGATTCGCAAGTTACAGTCATATCATCCGGGCATTGAATAGTCGGTGGTTGATTATCATTGATCCAGATCTTCTGTGTGCAGTAAGCTGTATTGCCACAGTCATCGGTAGCTGAATATTTCCTGGCGATATAATGATCGGAACAACCATTATTTACTTCATTATCACTGACCCAGGCTTTACTTACATCACCATTACAATTATCAGATGCTGTAACCTTCCAAAGTTTAACCTCCGGAACAGGATCACCGCAATTAATAGTAACATCAACTGGACAAGTAATCGTCGGTGGCACATTGTCTATAACCCATATTTTTTGCGTACAGTCTGCATAATTCCCACATCCATCAGTCACACGATATATCCTGTCAATATAATGGTCTGCACACTTCTTGTTATTGTTTTCACTATCCTGGACCCAGGACTTGGTGATGCTTCCGCAATTATCTGAACCTGTCACCTGAGAAGTATCCGGAGTCGGCACATCGCCATCACAGGCCACAGTAATATCTGCCGGACACTGGATAGTCGGTGGCACATTATCATAGATCCAGATTTTCTGCGTGCAATAGGATGAATTACCACAGGCATCAGTAGCCTTATACTTACGCTTGATATAGTGATCTGTACATTTGTTGTTAACTTCCACATCCGATACCCATACCACGGTAATATCACCGGTACAATTATCACTTACCGTAGGCAGTGTGATATCCGGGCTTGGCACATCGCCAGGGCAGGTTACTGTGATATTATCCGGACATTGAATGGTCGGAGGAGTATGATCAGGTGAATAAGTATAGGTCTTAGGACATGAATACTTTGTCTCACCATGATCTTGTATTCCATTTGAGTTTTGGTCATCCAGTATATAGTATGTTCTGGTAAATGAAGTAGAACTACAAATATTAAAGCTACCATCTTCATGACTTAATACCAGATCCCCACAAGGTGTACCATTAGGACTACCTCCAAAAATAGTAAAGAACTCCTGTACATCAGTTATCGGATCAGGAATTGGATTACTACAGCTATAGGTACCAGAAGGCTGGCTACCACAATTAATACCTGTTATACCGCAGTTTGATCCTATCTCCAGATTCAATTCTATATAACAACTTCCTTCTCCTGCAGGAATACCATAAAAATGGAAAGTTGTATCTGCAGGACTGGATGGGAATGGGTTTGAATCTGTAAATTCAATTGAATTACCATCAACAGGCCATTCATTATAAAACCGGGTACCTGTAGGGAAAGAATCTCTGACATTAATAACCGGATATCCATTTTGGTTATATGGAATATTGATTGTCACCTGACCGTCAGTAGGCTTACAGTGCTGGTTCTTATAAGCAGCCGCCTGTATGGTGAGCTGTAATGGATCCGTAATCGGGATACCTTCACATTCGCCCTCCTGGAAGTCAGTAATATAGGTATTATGCTGAAAGGTTTGTTGTGTGATTGCACCAACACCTTCTGCATATCCGGACATTGGAAGAATATTCTCACAGGATGACAGGATATCGCAATTAGTTGTGGCAGTTACCTCATAACAATAAGTCGCGATTATCTCAGTCGGATCACTTGGCAGAGGAAAATCACCGAAGTCCCATTTAACTGACTTAGATGCATCATCATAAACCGGAAGTGCATCATTCGGCACTGTACCTGGACGGAGATAAGAAACTGACATACTTCCCGGCACAATGTCTGCAGTGACAGGTAGCGGATCTGTTAGTTTCAAATTTTCTATTGGTTCAGTTCCTTTGTTCCTCAGGTCCACACAATATTTCACGACATCACCGGGCTGAATAGCCTGTGGTGGATCCGTGGGATTCTGCCCATCAATCTTCGAATAATAGATCTGACCTTCCTCCTCAGGCTGATAGGCATCGATACCTACAGCTACCATCGAGATCGTATATAGATCCTGAGTCGAACCTATCTTTAATGTCGTCGAATCCTGATTATTATTGATGATAGAGTTTACCGGATCATTAAATGGATCATTATCATTTCCATTATCAATGTAAAACATACCGATATCTATACCGGTATTATTGACCAGACTTGGATTCCGGCTATTTCCATCTGTATTAATGGACGAATTAAAGAAGTTGGTTGGGCTATTTAATGAATGGCTGAGTGCAACAAAAGTTCCTGTTTGTCTTTTTTCTATTTTCATATAGTCATTCGGAATCCCGGCATCACCTTCACCAGCCATGTAGCCGATTTTCATATTCACGTCACCATTAGGTACTGCCTTAAATCCGGAAACCGGAATCTGAACTGTTCCGGCATTCGCATCGATAAAAGCATGACCATTGAAGATGGATATATCACGCCACTTCATTTTGTAATTCTCGTACACTATCACCAGCGTCCAACAACCAAAGAATCCGGTTCCTCCTCCATTTCCCTGAACGAGTGCCTGGTCTGCTGTATAATAAGTACCGGTCCCGTATGTCTTCACATAATCTGTCACATCAGCATAAGCTGCATACACCTGACCATAGTCAGTAGCCGGATAATAAATCACATTACTGCCAGCACTTATTGTCTGGTATGGCTGTCCATCATGGGCGAATAAGATATCATGCTTATTCAATTGTTTTGTCTGGGTTTCTTCACCGTTCTCAATACCATGAAGCGTCAGGTATGCTCTGGCCGATCCCTGATAAGTTGTTTCAGTTCTATCTTTTCGAAGGTCCCTTTTCAGTCCGGTAATATCTAAAGTGTCATCACCATCTACATACATATTAAATGCAGGGAAAGTAACAGTACGATAATTGCCTTCATCTGAAGAAGTTTGGGTACCGGGCACTGCTGTCCAGTTACCAGAAGATCCCACTCTGTAAACTACATAAGGTGAGCTGTTTCTAAACTCAAACTGGTAGGTGTCATAACCAGTCTTTTCGAATGAATATCTTACGAAATAATCACCTGAATTACCGGTCCTGCTGACATAGAGTTTATAGGGTCTCGGTCCGTCGCACACTGCATTATTCTGCATGGTGATATCCTGTGAGTAAGGCCCATTCACATACTTAGTTCGCTGAGCAGTTACCCAATCAGTTCCTGTGCCCCCATTATCAGCACGACCTGTCCAATACAATCCGGCATACAGTATATTGGTACATTGCGGATTGGACCCATTCTCATTGGAGAAATTAAAATCAGCTGATGATGAGTTATAAGTAGAAGTATCATTATCTACATCCACGTAGATCATGTTATTATTACCATTCTGCTTATCATCAGTATAATCCTGAAGTGTTAAATTGGTATTACCGATAACCGTAAAGTCACCTCTGATCTTAAAAATACCATTTGTAGGAGGATTAGCAGGTGTTTTTTTGAATTCCTTTACTAATTGCGCATGGGCAGTACCTACACCAAAAAACAAAACCAGAAGCAAGATACTTCCAGTCAAAAAAATGCTTAATAAATTTTGTATAAATCTTTTCATTTCGCTCAATTTTGGGATTATTATGAAGGTGGGTTTGTGATTACGAGATTAATCACATGGCTATTTTGCGTCATGTTGCTTAGTGCATTTGTCGCATCCTGATTATCCGATGAATAAATGATATACTGCAACTTCGGGAAGAAATTAATGATATCATCCCTGATTACCTGGACTTCATTTGGGTCATGGATAGTGATAACCAGTATCTTCACTTCGTCGTAATCCTGAGATTGATTCAGATTAGTGTTTATCACCGTACAAGTGGAAAATGCAGTAATCGGAGCAGACTCACCTTTCAGTTCGTCGCCCGACTGGCTAACATACACACAGGAAAATAATCCGTTATACTGACCCCGAATCTTGTCTGCTTTCTGTCCTTGACCAGAATTCTCCAAGTCTGTGAGATAAGTATTGTAATCGAGTAAATCTTGTCCAATGCCCATTTGCAGTGTGAAAAAAAGACATAGAACTACCGGAATGGACCTCTTGATAAGAGTCCCCATTGAAAAGGAAAGGTTTTTCATTGCTTAAAAAATTTTGTTTAAGGTGTAGTTTGGACATAGACATCCCATTTGGCTCTTTTGCCATTACAGAAAACCTATGAAAAATTTTGATTGATTAATTTATAGCTATTGATAAACAGACTATAATTCAGATAAAAATCACAGAATTTTTATCAATAGCCACAAACTAATATAATCGGGAAAATAGCATAGCCTAACAGGCTAACTCGGTGTGAGATTAGTAAAACTAATTGGTTTCATGCTTAATAAATTTATTGTGTTTAAAATAATGTTTCGCTTAAAGACTTCAAATATATACCGAAATGAAAAAACACTGCAAATAATTCAACTCCTATTTTGAATAAATAGTAAATATTTACTATATCGAATTATAACAATTTCCTGCAAAGACTTAATGTATAAATCGCACAAACTATTTAAGCAGACATATACATTACATTATTTATCAGCATATTATGAATTATTTATTATTCTATACCTAGAAGTATAGATTTATATAAATATAATTCGGCATCCTAACTAAGACATTAAAAACCACACCTCCTACTATTAGAGTAAAAATGAATTTTTAATACTCAAATAAATATATTATAAATAATTATACTATCATCTTAACTAACTGAATATCAGTATTTATAAATAATTATTTATTTTAAATATTAAATTATACTAATATATATTTACCTAAATAGATTCGTTCTACTTATTATTTAATCTTATATATTATTGTATCATTTACATTCAGGCACACGGGATCCATTTTAATCGAAGCTGTACCCAATGGTAATGATATATTGAAGAGAAAACTAGTACAAATACGCCAAAGTGCAAAGAATGGAATACCATTCATCAGAAAGGATCAACAGAACAATCCCATTTATCATCTTTTTTGAAACACAGGACATTTAACTGGATTCATTCAGAAAAGAACAAAACAGATATAAGAAAGTAAGACGAAACAAGTGCTTTTCTCGTCTTTATTAAAAATTGACAACCCTATTTACTCTAACCAGCTCCTGTAATACTCCGGCAACTCAACAGCCAGAGCTTCAGCAGTCAAATGGAGTGGCTTAAACGTATCAATCATCACAGCCAACTCTTTAGTTTCCTTAGCTCCAATACTGCGTTCGATAGTACCCGGATGTGGTCCGTGTGGTATTCCTCCCGGATGGATAGTGATCATACCATGTTCTACATGTTTTCTACTCATGAAATCACCATCGACATAATAAAGTATCTCATCACTATCCACATTACTGTGATGATAAGGCGCAGGTATTGACAAGGGGTGATAATCAAATAATCTTGGCACGAAAGAGCAGATTACAAAACCTGCACTTTGAAAAGTCTGATGGATAGGCGGCGGCATGTGAATCCTGCCTGTAATGGGTTCATAGTCGTGTATAGAGAATATATAAGGATAATGAAATCCATCCCACCCTACTACATCAAAGGGATGTCCCTGATACTCGTAAGGATATAAATAGTCTTTCTTTTTTATATAAAACCGGGAATTCACCTTACTATCAATCGCGGTTTGAAGTACCGGCTTTACAATATCACGCTCACAAAAAGGTGAATGTTCCATGAATTGCCCATATTCACTACGATAACGTGGGGGTGTGGTAACCGGTGCTGTCGCTTCTACCACGAGTAAACGATTGTCACTGCCATTAAAATGAATTTGATAGATGGTGCCTCTGGGGATTACTATATAATCACCGTATTTGAACTCCAATCTTCCATACATCGTATCGACATACCCCTCTCCCCTATGGATAAAGAGAATTTCATCACTATCCGCATTCTTATAGAAATAATCCTCCATACTTGTCTCGGGAGCTGCCAAAGAAATACGGCAATCAGAATTAAAAAGTACTGTCTTTCTTGATTTCAAATAATCTTTCTCCGGTGTCACATCAAATCCCTGAAGACACCGAGGCTTTAGTTCAGGTGTATTAGCAATCTGTGGGGCTACATACTCAGGAGTACCTACCTGCAATATACGTGTAGGTGGATATAAATGGTACAATATACTGTATCTGTCATGAAATCCTTCAGTGCTAAAAAGTTCTTCATGATAGAGTGTCCCATCCGGTTTTCTAAATTGGGTATGCCTTTTGTGAGGAATCTCACCTTCCTTATGATAATGCATTTTATAATTTATATTAGATGGTTAAAATTAGCAAAAAATATGCATTCCCGGGTAATTTATTGGACCCACCCTCATCCAATTCACTTACATATATTCTTTACTTCCTATCTTTGTACGCTAGGCTACCAAAATGAATAACATTAAAAAAGAGACAAAACAGGAATTTTCCACC
>CAZGKN010000077.1:11712-13463 GCA_964525915.1 uncultured Saprospiraceae bacterium
TAAAGGCTTATTCATATTCTGTGCACTTCTGGTGCTTTGTCTTGCCCCATTGACCGCGCTCAGACCTTATCTGATCAATATAGGCATAGACCGATATGTAATGGTCAGTGACCTAAGCGGACTATGGAACATGTGCGCTATTATCATCCTGTTTATTTTTCTGGAAGCCATAGTAAGATACCTGTTTGACTATTTTAGTGCAAAACTTGGTCAAAGTATCACCCGTGATCTGCGTATTACTACTTTTAAAAAGATTACCAGTCTTCGAATGCAGCATTTTGACCGCACACCCAATGGAATTTATATCACACGCCTTATCAATGACATTGAAAATATAAATAATATATATACCAATGGTTTTCTGAATATTATTGCTGATCTGATCTCAATTATCGTAGTCCTGGTACTGATGTTCATCACTAGCTGGGAATTAACACTGGTGAGTCTCGTGACATTGCCACTACTCATCATTGCTACTACAATATTTAATGCGAAGGTCAGGATATCTTATCAGAAAGTCAGGACACAACTAGCCAATATGAATGCGTTCCTGCAGGAACATATCAGTGGTATGAATATCATCCAGGCATTCAATGTGGAAAGACGGGAAGCCTATAAATTCCGGCAAATAAACAGAGCATACACAGGGGCTAACCTTAAATCAGTGCTCTATTATGCTGTATTTTTTCCGGTAGTAGATATTATTTCTGCAGCGGCGCTGGGCCTGATGGTCTGGTGGGGTGCACGTGGAATCATCAGTGATGACGTGACTTTTGGGGCAATGGTGGCCTTCCCTATCTATATAAATACCTTATTCCGCCCACTCCGAATGATCGCTGATAAATACAATACTATCCAGATGGGACTGATCGCATCTGAGAGAGTTTTCGACCTGACGGATCACGAAGAGTTTTCTGAAGTCAGTGGAACAATCCACAGTGATAAACTAAAAGGAGAGATCATATTTGAAAATGTCAATTTCGAATATGAGGCAGGTGTACCTATATTAAAGGATGTCAGTTTTGAAATACCTGCCGGCACCTCCATGGCAATCGTCGGAAGTACCGGTTCAGGGAAATCCACTATTATTAATCTGATCACTAAGTTTTATCCCTATCACAGTGGACATATCCGCATAGATGGTCATGAACTTAGGGACCTGCATAAGATTGATCTCAGAAAAAATATCTCATTGGTTCTGCAGGATATTTTCTTGTTTACTGGTACTATAATGGACAATGTAACACTAAATAATCCTGATATAGATCCTGAACAAGTCATCAAGGCGGGAAAGATTCTGAAGATTGATAAATTTATTGACAGACTTCCCGGAAAATACGATTTCAATGTCAGCGAACGAGGTGGCAACTTGTCAGCCGGCCAACGACAATTAATATCTCTACTCAGAGCTTTGGTCTATGATCCTTCTATACTTATATTGGATGAAGCTACCTCCAGTATAGACACTGAAACTGAGGAAGCGATTCAGTATGCTGTCACACAATTACTTGTCGATAGAAGTGCAGTGATTATAGCACACAGATTAAGTACAATCAGCCATTGTGACCAGATCATTGTAATGGAAAAAGGTCGCATCATAGAGCGGGGCAATCACCAGTCACTAATGGCAGATGAGAACAGTAGATACAGATCACTCTACACACAGCAATTTGAAGAAGAATGGGTCAAATAGTTTATAACTATTCACATCAAATACATTTTAATCACGTTTGTCACAATTTTTGCATTAT
>CAZGKN010000078.1:0-13402 GCA_964525915.1 uncultured Saprospiraceae bacterium
ACTGTATAATGCGATTTAAACGCCGGCCCCCAGGCATAGAATGTAGCATGCATCTCGGGATCATCATTATCATAGCCATGATTGCCAATAGGTAGTTTTTTTGACGTGAATCTAAAACCATATTTCGGATGCGGGACCAGAATGATATCGCCTATTCTCCCGAAATTGTCATTTGCTTTATCAAAATGCCATTTTGCAGGCATCTCATCGGCCAGGTAAACCTCATAGTTTTTAGCTTCCGCTTTTAATTTTTGATAAGTGTCCTTAACATCATTTTTGTTTTTAGCATATAAAAAAGCAATTGTGGTGCTGGAAACAACACGAAATTTACTGGTATCCAGTCCAGCCGGCATTGAGATGTCTCCGTCCGGATAAATATTCATCATACCATGGTCTGACACGAAAACAAAATTGACTGGTAGTCCTGTCTTTTGGACTTCAGTATAGAGCGCTTGCACACTACTGTCCACAAAATGTGCCGCATCAGCGGCTTCTTTTGAATTATCACCATGTGCATGAAGTGCATGATCTACTTCTGGAAAATAAAAAGTAATAAAGTGTGGTCTTACATTCTCCGGTTTGTCCAGCCATTCCTTGACAGTCTGGATTCTCCGGCTCATCGGAATAGCTTCATTGTAGTTAAAATAATAGGTAGGATCAGTGTCGAGGATATGGCTTTCCGAGCCCACCCAATAAAAACTGGCACTCAACATTCCTTGTTTTTCAGCTAATGTCCAGAGTGGCATGCCGCCATACCAGGTAGGGTCAGTCACTTCTTTCTTTTTCCACAATGCATAATATTCATTTCGGGATGGATCGTAGAAATAATTAGCTACGATACCATGATGTGCCGGGTAGAGACCAGTGATAATAGAATAATGGTTTGGAAAAGTGAGCGTAGGGAAGGAAGGTCGCATAGATTCAGCTTTTACACCTTCTTCACTCATTTTTAGTAAAAATGGCGTTTGATATTTTTGAGCCAGATCATACCTGAAACCATCGGCAGAGATAAGTATGACGTATGGCTTCAACTCCTGAGCCGGTGCATTGTGACGACCGGGTACGATGTGCTGAGTAGTATCCTGGGAAAATGCAAGAAAGGGTGATATAAGAAGCACGAGTAAAAATCGAAATCGTTGCATAGTAAATGAAATTGTTTTATAAAATTAATTATTCTATTCTGGAATTATACAAATTATCTTTCTAAGTAAGGATAAACTTACTTTGAACTCTGAAATTGATACCCTAATGTCATTTCCCAATTGAAGCGTGGTAGCGGCCTATAAGGAATCGAATAATAAGTTTGATTAAACAGATTATTCAATTCAATACCCAGATTCCATGAATTTTTGGCGAGTTTGAATTTATAATCGAGGGAAACATTCAAGAGATGCATAGATTTTAATTTATAGTAGGAATCATTATCAGAGGTTGAAAACCGGGAAGAAATAAATTGATACGAAAGTTTACAATTAAGATTTATTACCCCTACAGAATAAGCGAGTGCCGTCTGGACAAAAGGTGAATAGGGTAGTACTTTGCCTATCAAACCCTGTCGGCCGGAATAATCTTTGCTAATTAATGGTTTTGAAATGCTGACATTGCCCAGGATTTCATGCCTGAAATCATTTCTACTCCAATGTAATTGCGAAGTCAGGTCAATTCCTTTGACCTTTACTTCCATGATGTTTTGTGGCTTCCAAAGGCCGTTGGTGCCACTGGGAAGCCATTGGATCCAATCACTTACTTTATTGTAAAAAAAGGATAAAGCGATATTACCAATGTGATCAAATTTACGACGCCCAATAAATTCAAATGATTGGGTATATTCAGTTTTAAGTTCCGGATTACCTGAGAGCGGCCAATACCGGTCATTGATGGTAGGTATTCTTTGGTTGGTTGCATGCGCAAATAGTAGTTCAGTACCAGAAAACAAGTACCCGACATAAATCCGATATGATAGTGGGTCGTATATATCTGTATGTTGAAATTGACCTGTAGCGCCATAAATCAATCCTGAAGCTTTCAGTGGATTCTGGAAATGGAGCGTCACCCGGGTATCAAATTCCTGATGTCTGCCAATACTATCATTGCTGGAGATATTCAACATTTCGGATGCAGATAGATTGACAGGATGTTTGAGAATCTTACCAGAAACCAAACTATTAATTAAATTGAATTGCCATAAAGAATAATTAATTGGTGATGATTGATTAATGACAGGATAATAATTGAGGTTTTGCCTGACCAACCCTGACAGTAAGTTTAATTTGATTTTTTTCAATTCCTGATTGTAAGTTAGGGCAAGCCGGCTTTCTGCATTGTCCTGATATGAACCATTGCCATCGGATGTAACGGGAAGTGGAATAGCGGTCTTATGCCGGTGATGATATGCAATCAACCTTAATTTATCACCAAGGTTTGCTGCGTATTCAAATTGTAAATGTGAGAAATCAGCATTGGTTAAACGCTTAAACTTATCCTGCCCAACGTTCGGATTAGGGTAGTAGTAATTATTAGCAGACTGCTGGTACATTGAAGAGAATAAGTGATCAACCGAACCTGTTTTAAAGTTCGTATTAATGCCACCAGCGAATGTCTTAAATGATCCGGATTGTAAAAAAGCTGCGAAAATATTTTTCTTATCCGCCGGAAAAATGGTCTCTGACCAGATAGTGCCACCCGGGCCCGAGCTGCCTTGCCATTGCAGTCCTGTCGATTTATTCAGTGTCAGACGTTGAGCAGAAGACCAAGAATAATACTGATTCAGGTCAATTGTCCCATTTAATGGGCTGTTGATTAATAATCCATTCCAGTAAAAAGTAGTTTGCGATGCAGTCATGCCTCGGATCGAAGGTGTTGCCAGGCCTCCGGGTGAGTATAATTTTGAAGCAATCCCCCAGTTATTTAATTGTTGTTCAGCAGTCGTATTTTTCCAGAAAGCACTGTCAGTTTTTGTTTGCAACCAGTAATTTCCTGCACTAATCGGTTTAGTCAGTGTACTCTGAATTTCAATTTCCGGTAGCAGAAGCGTGTCCTTTACTTGTCCATAACAGATTGTAGAATAACTGATAAAAAGGATTATTAAAATTAAAACAGCTTTCATTGACTTAGTTCAAATCATGATAATAAATACCCGATTTTTCCGGAATTTGAAGGACAATTTCTTTTATTTTCCCATATAACTCATTGTCTTGCAGGAAATTTAAATCAGCTAATCTAATGATACTAACTTTGAGATGCGGTGAGGCATTGAAGAATTGATAATAGGCATTATTTATGCTTAGCAGGTATTCATCTGTTATTAACTTTTCAAAATCACGACCACGCTTGTTAATATTCGAGATTAATGCATCTATAGGCCTGTCGAGGTAGATAATGTGTGTCGGATCCGGGATTGATTTCTCTAATTGATTATAAAGTCTGAGAAACAGAATAAGTTCTTTTTCAACCAAATTTTGTGAAGCGAAAATTGCAGTTTTGTCAAAACAATAATCTGAGACAACACCCGGACTGAATAAACTATGCGAGGCTAAAGTTGATTTCATCTGTTTATGTCGCTCCGCGAGGAAAAATACCTCCACAGCAAAAGCATATCGCTCACGGTTTTTATAAAATTCTGGTAGGAAAGGATTGTCAGAAAACTGTTCCAGGAGTAATGTAGTATTCAGTTCCTCTGATAACATAGTAGCTAATGTTGTCTTACCACTACCAATGTTCCCCTCGATGCAAAAAAAAGTATTCGTAATCTCAGGATTCATACAGGATTATTTCACTGTCGTCCGGACATTCACTATACAATTGCCAAACCGGTTTTTTTAAAATGGGATGTTCAAATGTCGATTCAATATCCAGTAATGGCACCAGGACAAAGCCGCGTAAATGCATTCTGGGGTGCGGAATCGTCAGGTCATCTGTTAAGATAATTTCTTGCCCGTAAAAAATAATATCGATATCAATCGTTCGATCCGAAATAATGCCTTCTTTTCTGGTCCTGCCAAGTGAAGTTTCTATTTTCTGAAGGATATGATGAATGCTTTCAGCTGAGTATTCACTCGAAAAAGAAACACAACAATTAAAATATAGATTATCTGAATAATAACCCACAGGGGCTGACTCATAAATAGCAGAGCGTTTGACCTTAACTTTTAATTCGGATTCAATACGGGTAATTGCTTCTTCCAGATAATACAACCTGTTTTCTACATTACTTCCTAATGCTAACACTACCCTGTACTTTGAACTTCCCACCATAGGTTCAAAAATACAAAACAACCCGAAAATAGATGTTAATTATTTCTTCTTAAGCAGCAAAAGGTCACATTCTTTGTAGTATAAAGTATCACCACTCTGAGTACGGCTTTTTTCGTCTGAGAGTTGATACCCGGATGCCTGAATACTGGCAATATTATTCAGTAGTTGCCCATTCCTGTAGCGGACAGCCATTAAACCTTTTAGAGTCATAGTATCATTGGATCGGGTAGAAGTATATTTTCCTTCATAGCCCAGAAATGAGCCGGTAAAGGTGTATGTTTTACCGGACTGTGTATATTTTGTATCTAGTGAAAAAGGGAGATTTTCTCTTGTCGCTCCGGATAATGTAGCACGGTCAACTGAGATAATTTTTATCGAATTGAGTTGTTTAGCGGCAATAGCGATTAGCTTATTAATTTCATTTTCTCTATTAGAAGTAGTATAAATCTTATCCTCTTCTCCAGGGATATAAATTTTAGTATTTGTAAAATTTGCTACCGTATCGTAAGAGAAAAGTACCGGTAAAGTATCATGAAAGGGGCCCACTGTATTATCCTCTTTTCCGCAGGATGTCAGAATGATCAATGAAAATAAGAACAAAAAGTAAGGTAGTGCATTCGGTTTCATTTGATAAAATTATACTATGGTTAAAACGATAAAGCCATAAGAAAAGCGTGCACTCTCCGGTATGGCAATTAATATTCGTTGTCCTTTTTGCAATTTACCTGCATTAAACACTTCTTCCAACATTAATAATGGGGAGGCCGAACCAATATTACCTATTTGTGGGAGATTGACAAACCACCTGGATTCTGGAATGTCAAAATCTAATTTTATCATTTCATCATACATTTTCTGCCAGAAAAACATTGATGATAGGTGAGGTAGGTACCAATCAAAGTCATCTGGAGAATAACCTTTCCTTTTGAGGGTATTTACCATGAAGCCAATACCATAAGGCACTATGTTCTCTGAGAGTAACTTAACATCTTGTTTATAGGAAAAGACACTTGTCTCGCCCCATTCTTCCTGGGTCATATCCCCGAAAGTGATAATCTCGCCGGTTTCAGTTTTGTCTGCACCCAGATACATACAAACTTCCAATTCATTGGCAAAACTGGTAATTTCTATTGAATCAATTCTAATCGACAGTCCATCTGCATTTGGTGTATCGCTGAGTAGAGCAGCAGCAGCGCCATCAGAAAGCATCCATCGTAAGAAATCTTTTTCAAAAGCGATATATGGATTCTCTTCCATTTCTTTTCGCTTATCTATCTCTTTTGAGAATTTTTTTCCTAATAAATACTGTGAGAATCGCTCAGATCCTGTTGCCACTGCAGTATCCACTTCATCACACTTAATTGCCATATAAGCGTATTTAAGTGCCTGCACTGAAGTGCAACAAGCACCTTGTGTGGAAATCAAATCGAGATTAGGAAAACCTATTTCTCCATGTACCATGGAAGCAAGGCCAGGTACGATCATATCCGGACTGGTAGAGCCACAAGCTAAAAGTTGTACTGTTTCTATCTCTGATTTGTCTTTAAACAGACCTTTTACTGCCTCAGCAGTTAGTTGTGCGTTGGTATGCGTAGATTTTCCACTCTTATCCAATGCATAATATCTGTTTTTGATTCCATTATTTCGCAATACAATTAACCTGGACCTGGATGGCCGGTCTCCGGCAATACCTAATCTTTCTTCCATTTCCTCATTAGAAACAGGGTCATTAGGGAAGTATTTTGATAGTCGGGTGATATATACATTATTCATTTCACTCATATATATAATCGTCTAAGGCTGCAAAGATATAATCAATCTGAATATAAGAGGTAATTGCTTCGTATCTTCCTGAATTTCTCGAGTCCTTCAAGCCAACTTGCCCGGATTGTCTGCTCATCATTACCATTCTCTATCATTTTTCTGAGTGAATCGGTTCCTGCTAATTTGTCAAAGTAAAGGGTGGGTAGGAAGAATTTATCTTTGTTCCGAAACTGTTTATATGCATCTAACAGATAAGTTAGATTAATTTTTTTTTGTCTGCGAATAGAGTCAATGTCTAAGTAACTCAAATCAATACCTTTACATACCTGTCCCTGAAAAGGTGGATTTGCAGAGCCGGTATTGGACATAGGAATAAATTCAAAACCTGAAACAGGTAGAAAAGGACTTCCATATATCTGAAACTGCATATCGGTACCTCGCCCAATACTCACATTGGTTCCTTCAAACAGGCACAAAGATGGATAAAGTGCGATAGCCAGATCATTCGGTAGGTTTGGTGAAGGAATCACAGGCAGGGAATACTTCATGCTATGTTTATAATCGTGGCAAGGTATGACCGTCAGATTACACTGAAGTCCATTTTGCAACCAATGTTCGCCATTCATCATGCGTGCTAATTCACCTAAGGTCATCCCATGTACAATCGGGATTGGAATAACTCCGACGAATGATGCAAATTTCATATCGAGCACTGGCCCATCAATATACTGCCCATTTGGATTTGGTCTGTCTAGTATAATTAATGGTTTGTTATTCATGGCACAAGCCTCCATCACATATTTTAGTGTGCTTAGAAATGTATAAAACCGGGTTCCGACATCCTGAATATCAAAAACGACTATATCGATATCAGATAAATCCTTAGCATTAGGTGCCTTTTTTAAACCGTATAAGGAAACTATAGAAATTCCCGTTTTCTTATCTATACCATCCAGAATTGTAGCTCCGTCCGGGTTGTCGCCTCTAAAGCCATGTTCCGGTGCAAAAATTTTCTTTATATTGAAATTTTTAGCCTGGAGATAATCCACAATGTGATATTCCCCAATGATTGATGTCTGATTAATAACCAATCCAATTCGTTTGCCTTTAAGCAAGGGGAAGTATTTTTCAGTCTGGTCAGCACCCGTCAGGATAATAGTTCCTGTTTTATTGCTAGTAGGGAGGATATGACTAGTGCATTGAAAATATAATACTGAAAAGCATAAAATAAGTGAAATCCGACTTTTGAAGTCATGGAGCAGATTCTTATTTATCTTGTCATAAATATCTCTCATAGAGATAAAATTAAAAATATTTTATACCCGGATTAAGAAGTGCACAGTGTATTAACTACTTTAACAATCTGATCAGTGCTATTTCGGCGAGTAAGAAAAACAAGACAGCCAATAAACAATATTTCCAGAGTTCACCGCCATTTTCAGTGTAGGTCACTACCTGAGACAGTGAGGTTTGCTTTTGTTTGTCCAGCAAAGTGACATTTTTGTTGATCCAGTTCGCAAAATCAGTACTCTGCATGTAGGACAATTTAGATTCAGACCGGTCATAGTTGAAAGCATATTTACCTATAAGATTGCCGGATCGGCTTTCCAGATTATACACACCAGAGAGGATATTTTCTTTGCCGGTATTGATAATAACATTGCCGCCCCGATTAATTTGCTCCGGGACAAAGGTTTGTGGACCGGTAAATTTTAGAATTGCATCTTGCTCATTTGTTTTATATGGAATTTGAAATGCCTCATTCCTGCCAATAATAAAGGAAAGAGCATTCACTCTAGAAATTGCAAAAGCTGATTTAAATAAAAGCGGTACTAATATCTCACCATTTTGCAATAAATCATTATATCGAATATCGAGCGGCGAAGCACAAAGGAAAATATTTCCATTATTGCGTGCATATCTGGCCATATATGTCGAACCATCCCGATAACTGATCAAAGGAATCGCGCCCCTTGAGTTTTTAGTATTGATGGTGTAATTGAGGGAAGTTGACGGCAGTTTTAGATTGTGTGTATTTTTGCTAAATACATTGGCAAATGTGGGGTCGTAAGGATTAATGGCGCCACCAGTGCGATTGATGGTCGCAGCAGTCGGATTTATATTCAACTGGTATGCATTGGAATAAGCTCTTAAATCGGTGCCGTCTGCAGTAGGAAAAATGAAAATATTACCTCCACGCTGTAGATATTCATTGATCTTGTGGATAAATTCAGGTGAGGGGTTTTTAATTTCATTCAGAATAATGAGATCGTTGGAATTGAATGTCAGATCATTTAGTCTGGAATATTCTAAATTGTTGATGGAAAACAAACCGGAAGCATCCAGAGCTAAATCTAATAATCGATTGTAGCTATTGTCATTTATGACAAGAATATTATTTTTTTCCGGGACAAACCAGCTCATAAAGTAGCTGTCATCAAACTGAATTGGTGCATCTGCTATACTTAATGAAGCAGTCATCCAGCCCGCTTTGTTTACCTGTATGGGAATAGTGTCAATAAGTGATTTGCCTGGTTCAATAGTAGTTGATCTGACCGGTTTGGCATTTTCATTTATTTTTAAAACCGGTTTTACAGCAGCTGCATTTCTTCCATCATTGGTAATTTTAAATACCAACTTACCTTCAGCCCCCACTTGTTGTACCGGTTCGAGAAAATAACAGGTGTCGATATACACATTACTTATTTGTGTAGGTACTACAGGAATGATGAATACTTTAGAAGTTGTATCACTAAAGGTATTAATATCCGCATTGTTCTTTTGAAAATCACTGATCAGGTACAGATTTTGATTGCCTGCTTTGACTTTTGAAAAATCAGCAACAGCGTTTTTATAGAGCTGGCTCAGTTTTATAGAAACCGGATCTGGCTTTATGGTATTGATTTCTGCTTCTGCTTCTTTTGGTGATAACCATTGTTTTTGTGCCGGTGTAGTTGAATTGCTGACTATTTTCACTTTTTGGTCAGGGCTAAGTGAGTGAATGATATCGAGCGCCTTTTGAACAGATTCATCCAGTAGTGAATTATTGTCACCCTGCAACATCATACTATAGGAATTATCGATATAGATGATATTATTCCCGGATCCATTTTTTTTTGAAGATTCATCGTTCAGAAATGGCTGAGCAAAAGCCATAACCAGGAAAAGTACAGCAAAACATCGTGCCAGGAGAATCAGAATCTCTTTTAATTTCCTGCGCGAACTGGTAGTTTCCTGAACTTTTCGGAGTAAACTGATATTGGAGAAGTAAATTTTCCTATACTTTCTGAAATAAAACAGATGAATTAATACAGGAATGATCAGTGTAGCTGCTGCTATCAGAAAAGCCGGGAACAGAAAGTGCATCTTAACTAAATAGTAGTATATTAATTATATTTTCTCTTCATGAACCAATAGTCATCGTTGAGATTCAATGATAAACTAATATTGATGTATTTGTCGCTGTATCCACGTCCATATTCTTTTTTACCTGCTTCTACGCCGAGGTTGATAAATGAAATCTGTCTGTTGACATAAACGGGCACTCCGATACCAACAATTCCGGCGGTTAAACGAGTTTGTGTTCCATCGATAGTCAATGGCTGTGTACCTGTTCTGAAGCCTGCACGATATTTAACTCTTTTAAAGAATGAAAATAATGAATAGGGATTTGGACTGAATTCTGCACCAAATGAATATAATGCTGAATTTGTATAGGCATTTTTATAATCCAGGAGTGAAGTATTATTAAATGAAATACCTGCATAGTTGGCATTTAATTCTAACTTTTCGCCCACGTTGTACTGGATTCCAAAACCATTTTCCATGATAAATTTCCCACGTGAATCCGTTTCAACTTCATTGTACAGTGTATCTGTAGTGCCAAAAAACGGGACAGTAGAGTAAAGTGATTTGGTTTGTCTTGCTTTAATGTTTGTCGCCGGATTTAAATAGGCACCAATTGTTATTTTTTTCAATTTGGAAGGATCAGTTTCTTTCCCATTAGTCATAGGATTTAATTTGAAGCTATACATACCTGAAAAATTGAAAATAAATCCGTTCAGTGCGACATCAGTAATAAAATTCGTATTGTAGGTATATTCCTGGCTTATATCCAGAAAAGTCAGGGTAGAATTCTTAGTTACTTTGCCAAATAAATAAGCAGCACCGACACCTAAGGTTAGACCCTTGTAGTTTAAACCATTATTCCAGTGGATCTTGTAATACCCTCCATTGCCATCATGTTGCTGATAAATTGCTCCGGCATCTGTATCTTTATAATCCAGTCGGTAATTAAAATCTGTCCGGGCAAACTGTGAAAGTCCTATACCCATCCCCCATTTTAAGATTCTCTTCTTCCTGTCCAGTGCTTCATTGAGTGGACTAAACATTGGAAATGCCAATGAAACAGAGTTTACATTTCCTTTCCAGGATTGAATCTGTTGTGTACTATTTGCTAATAGGTTTCTCTGAGCATACAAACCCAATTCAAAGGTGGTGGACTGAAGTGAAGCATAAGATGCTGCGTTGGTCAAATTTACATGGCGGTAATCATTAAAAACAGATTGATTCCATCCTGTAGCCGCAACTGCTGATTGTGTATTGTCAAGAAATTCACCAAAGCCGAATGAAGACAATGGATCATGTGACTGCTGTGCAATAGCCAGTAAAGCGGATACTGTGAGAAAACATGTAATTACAAGAGTTCTAAGCATTGTGTAATAGTATTTTATTGAGACCTTCCAATACAAGATCAGGTTTAATAACGTATGAATTTTGTAAATAGTGGCTAATGACCCCTGCATTTCCACCGGTTAAAATAATATTTATAGCTGAATACTGTTCACTAAATCTTTTTTTGTAATACTCGATTTCAGCAATAGTGCCAAGAATAGCGCCATTTCGCAATGCAGATTCTGTATCCATACCATAAAGATTTACTTCTCCATGTAAAGAAACCATTGGTAGTTTATCTGTGCCCTGATGTAATAGATTTATCCGCATCGCAAGACCAGGGGCAATATTCCCACCGAAGAATTCGGCACGTTGATTGACGTAATTATACGTGTTGGCAGTGCCAAGATCGATGATCAGGTTATCATAAAACGGGAATGCAAAATGTCCACCTACAGCACCGGCAAGTCTGTCTTTGCCTAAAGATTCAGGTGTACGATATAGATTCTTTATAGGTAGTGGGGTATTATGGGTCAATATTCTTATATCATATTTATCAGCAAGTTGTGACAGAACCTCTTTTTCAATGTGTCTGCTACCACAGATTAAGCCTCGGGTAAACTGGTATTTTTCATATACTGATTCTATATAATTTATGTCCATTGATTGATGAATGAATACTTCGCAGAGGTTGTCTTCATCAAAAATGCCAAATTTTACTCTGGAATTACCAGCATCGATACAGATATTCATACGTGTTTTCAGTGGTTGAAGTGTCGGATGCCGGTAAAAAACATGTTCAACCCTTGTGCATTACAGTAAGCAATCACATCAGGATCTTTTATTGAGCCACCGGGCTGTACGATCGTAGGAATACCGGCTGCTGCAATCTGCTCTACGGAATCTGTGAAGGGGAAAAAAGCATCTGAGGCAAGAACACTCATGTCTAAACTAAATCCCATTCTCTTTGCTTTGCTTATAGCCTGTTCCAGTGCATCTATTCTGGATGTCTGACCTGCACCGGCGCCAATCATTTGTTGGCCTTTTACGATGGCTATTGCATTACTTTTCAGGTGCTTTACGCAAGCAATGGCAAAATGTACATCCGCCAGATCGACGATTGTATTTGTCGTATTCGTTACTTGTCTTAGTTCTTCTTCAAATGGGTTTATGTTGTCAGTTGACTGTTCCAGTATGAGATCACCAAATGAGCGTTTGGTCATTTCCGGTTGGGCAAAGGATTTGGTTTGAAGTATAATTCTTTTTGACTTTTTCTTTAATAGCGTAAATGCATTTTTCTCATATCCGGGGCACAGGAGTACTTCAAAAAACAGGGAGTCAATTTCTTTTGCTGTGGGTAAATCCATTTCCTTATTGCAGATTAAAATTCCTCCAAAAGCAGAAAGCGGATCACAAGCCAGAGCACGTTGCCATGACTCCAACAAACTGGCTCCGGTAGCTACACCACAAGGGTTATTGTGTTTAAAAATGGCAAAAACCGGTTTATCCAGATTGAAATCATGCAATAATTTGAGAGCAGCATTGATATCCAGAAGATTATTGTAAGATAAATCTTTCCCCGATAATTTTTGAAAATATATAGAAAGGTCACCACTCAAATGCGCTTTTTGATGTGGATTTTCGCCATATTTTAGTTCCGTTGACTGTTTAAGCCCGGCTTTTTCAGAGAGATAAGTGCCGATTGCCGTATCGTAGGCAACTGTCAGGTTGAATGCTTCAGCAGCGAATCTTTGCCGGTCTTCAAGGCTGATTTGCATCCTATTTTCTCTAAGTATGCTTTCCAATTGTGCATAATGTTTTTGTTGGCTCAGTATAGAAGTATATTCATAGTTTTTAGCTGCAGCTCTGATCAGACTGACACCACCAATATCAATTTTTTCAATAAGCTTCTGGTGGTCATTTGTTTGGCTAAGAGTCTCACTGAAAGGATAGAGATTGACAATGATCAGGTCAAACAGTGGCAGATTCATTTCGGCCATTTGTGCGAGATCATTTTCATTTCTTTTGGCTAGTATTCCGGCAAATACTGCCGGATGTAAAGTTTTAACACGACCTTCCAGCATTTCCGGAAAGCCGGTAATCGATTCCACTTTGACAGCTGGGATTCCTCTGCTACAGATAAAATCGTAGGTGCCACCGGTTGCATAGATACTGACTCCATTTTCATGAAGAAAATCAACTAGTGTATCCAAACCCTCTTTATAATATACGGAAATCAGTGCGCTACTGATCGTAACTTCCTGCATACGTTTTTGAATTATCGCACAAAGGTAAGAAAAGCATCTTTAACCCGGATTAGGTAAGAGAAATTAACTACAATCCAATAGTATTACTTGTCTGTTTTTGAATTCTTACTTTATATCAAAACAACAAGAGAGATTCATTTTCAAATTAATTGCAATGATGACACAGCAAATCATGCTTAGCGTACTTAGTAAAAACTGATTTTTAACTCTGTTGTATATTTACATTCAAGTATCAATGAACAGGCCTATACAAATCATATTAACCGGCATGGGCATCAGTGCGGTTTTAGCTTTCATCAAATTGATTGCTGGCTGGCTTGGGCACTCGTTTGCCTTAACTGCAGATGGTTTGGAGTCGATCTCTGATGTTTTTGGTTCTTTTATCATGATGCTCGGATTGCGATATACTTCGAAACCGCCGGATAAAGAGCATCCATTTGGAC
>CAZGKN010000079.1:0-13223 GCA_964525915.1 uncultured Saprospiraceae bacterium
CCTACTTTCAGCAATACGATTACCTATCCGGCCATTGATAGTAGTGGGCGTCTGATCATCTGGGAAATAAAAAAACTATCATCAGCTACAGTAAATTCTTCTGCTACCTCTGCTCCAATGATTAAAGTCTTTCCAAATCCTACCAATGGTTACGTATATTTTTCACAATCTGCACGGTTTAAATTATATGATGTATACGGCCAACAAATCAGTGAAAACAAAGCAAATCACATCAATCTTTCAGAAATAAATACCGGAACATTTTACTTGATCTTTTTCAATAATCAGGGACAAATCATTCAGTGTACTCCGGTAATCAGGTATTGACATTAGAAAATTTTTATCATTTTATTAAAAATGTCCGATACATACAATTTTATCCAGTCGAAATAGCATAAATTTACAATAGCGCTTTACTACGCCTGAGAATGTGGGAAATGTCATTCGGCTGGATATACTTTCCTTTATTTTCAATTGGTAAAAGCAAGGCATACATTTATTACATTCAAAAATGCTTGTTTATGAAAAAACTACTTAGAATTTTACTTTACATTTTTATTTTAATTGCAGTATTAATTGGCGGGGCTCTGGCTTATTTAGGCTTAGCCTTGCCCAATGTAGGAAAGGCAACGGATCTGAAAGTAGAGATTACTCCGGAGCGAGTGGCCCGGGGTGAATATCTGGCAAAACATGTTTTCATGTGTGCAGACTGCCATTCGAAGCGTGACTGGACAAAGTTTTCAGGGCCAATTACGCCAGGCACGCTGGGTCAGGGTGGTGAAGTGTTCAGTGAGCTTTTAGGGCTACCCGGCAGATTTGTCGTTCCCAATATCACACCCCATCACCTTAAGGACTGGACCGATGGCGAGATATTCAGAGCGATTACTACCGGTGTCAGCAAGGATGGGCACGCCTTATTTCCTGTCATGCCATATCAATTATTTAGAATTGCGGATAGTCTGGATATTATTTCAGTAATAGCTTATATCCGAACTCTCCAACCGATAAATACGCCGTACGAGAAATCAAAAGCGAACTTCCCGGTTAATTTTATAATGAATACTTTTCCTCAGAAAGCAGCATTAACACCCAAACCGGATACGTCAGACAGAATCGCTTATGGTAAATACCTGTCAGTGGGCTGTATGAAATGTCATACCGCTGAAGTCGATGGAAAAGTAGTTGGCAAACCCTATGCCGGTGGATCAGAATTTAAAATGTTTGACGGTGGAGTCGTCCGCTCGATGAATATTACACCGGATAAGGAAACAGGAATTGGTGGATGGACAAAAGCCGAGTTTCTGGAACGGTTTGAAATCTATAATGATTCATCGTACGTACTGCCTAAAGTTGGCCCGGGCGACTTTCAGACGGTCATGCCCTGGACGATGTATGCCGGACTAAAGAAAAGCGAACTAGAGGATATCTATGATTACCTGCGCACCGTGCCACCAGTCAAGAATCAGGTGATTAAATATTCTCCGCCACCTAAATAGGGAAGTGAACGTAATCCGGGGTTACTCCATTTTTATCTGCATAGGATGGTTGGAATTATTATTTATTACAAATAATACATAAGTATTATGCTGAAATAATAGTCAAGATGTAACTTTATGAAACTTTTTAAACAGTTTTCGTATTACGATATCTAAGCTATTGTTTTATCCTCAAGGTATTATGTATAAACCTACTTTACTTTTTATCGGAGTTATTCTGATTGCTTCGGTTATTTTATTTAGTTGCAAACAAAAAAATCACGTTTCTCCTGCAACTGGTATCGAATATTCACCGGAAGATGAGAATTTGGATCAGTATCTCGATCAATATTGGCAGGCTTATCTGAAGTTTTTTCCTTTGAGTGCCACGGCTTTTGGTGACAACCGGTATAATGATCAGTTGCCAAATGACCAGACTCGCGCTTTCAGAGACAGTCTGATTGATTTTTATCAGAATTATTACAATTTGGTAAAAGGTCTGGACCGGGAGCGCCTGGATGAAAACAATAAAATAAGTTACGACATTTTCCTGTATGAAATGCAATCCCAGATCCGCGGTCTGGAGCAAATTTCATGGATGCTGCCTTTTAATCAATTTTGGGGCTTACCACTGACTATGCCACAGTTAGGTTCCGGTACCAGTTCACAGCCTTTCAAAACTGTAAAAGACTATGAAAATTGGTTGGGCAGAATTCATGGCTTCGTCACCTGGTCAGATTCAGCGATCGGTAATTTCAGGCAAGGTATGAAGACAGGCGTGGTTTATCCACAGATCCTGGTGAAAAAAATGATTCCTCAAATGGAAGCGATTGTCGTCAGCGATCCGGAAAAAAGTATCTTTTATGCACCGGTTAAAAACTTCCCCGCTGATTTCACCTCGGCTGATAAAGATAGATTACAGGCGCAATATAAACAGGCAATACTCGGAGAGATCGTCCCCACTTATCAGAAACTGGCTGATTTTCTAAAAAATGAATATCTGCCAAAAGCGCGAACCACCTCAGGTATCTCAGCTATCCCCGGCGGGAAAGAATTGTATGCATATCTGATTAAATACTGGACCACCACTGATCTTACACCGGATCAGATCTATCAGACCGGCTTATCAGAAGTGGACAGAATTACCAAATTAATGGATAGTATAAAAACATCCGTAGGATTTAAAGGTGATTTACCCGCATTTTTCCGATATATGAAAACTGATAAGCGATTCATGCCTTATAAGACACCGACAGAAGTATTAGCGGGGTATGATTCTATTCACCAGCGTATGAAACCTTATCTGAAGAAACTATTTAAGCACGAACCTAAAACAGCCTTTGAAATCCGTCAGACTGAAGCGTACAGAGCTGCATCAGCCAGTGCCGAATACAATCCGGGTTCTGCAGATGGTAGTCGTCCGGGGATTTTTTATGTTCCTATTCTGAATGCAACAAAGTTTAATAGTCCCGGGATGGAAAGCTTGTTTCTCCATGAAGCGATACCGGGACATCACTATCAGATTTCCCTGCAGCAGGAAGACACCCTGCTGCCCGATTTTCGCCGGTTTTCCTGGTATGGCGCTTATGGTGAGGGGTATGCATTATACTGCGAAAGCCTGGGTAAGGAATTAGGCCTATACCGCGATCCTTACTCCTATATGGGTGCATTAGGAGAGGAAATGCACCGTGCAATCCGGTTGGTGGTAGATGTAGCCATACACACCGGAAAAATGAACAGGGATGAAGCTATTCAGTATATGATGAGCAAAGAACCTGTCTCTGAAGAATCTGCAGTAGCTGAGGTGGAGCGATATATGGCTATTCCGGCACAGGCACTTTCCTATAAAATAGGACAATTAAAGATTCTTTCCCTCAGACATAAATACGAGAAAGCATTAGGTAACAAATTCAATATTGCTGACTTTCATGATCAGCTACTGAAAGATGGCTGTATGCCTCTGAGTATTCTGGAAAGCAAACTGGATAGATGGGCTGCTTCAGTCCAATCACATTGACTAAAATTTTAATGTATTTTACGCGAATTTTAACATATAATATATCTATAAATAAGTTATTTCGCACTACATATTCTTCGCTATGCCATAAAAAAGTTAAATTTTTCTGTCTATAAGGAATCTCCAATTTAATTCTGGTATCTTTGGAGATACAGGATATCCACATGAACGAAATGTATCACAAAACCACCTGCGATATTCACATCACTGTCGATGTGTCTTATCTACGATACCGGCAAGTCAATGAGATCGGTCAATTTCACCATTTATATCATATTACTATCGGCAATGATGGCAAGGATGCTGTACAGTTATTACGGCGGCACTGGAAAGTAATGGAGCTGCCGATCACTTTGGAAGAGTATAAAGGTGATGGAGTACTGGGGGAGCAACCGGTCATACAACCCGGCGATTCATATAGTTATTATTCCTATGCAGGAATCAAAGCTACTATTGGAAAAATGTGGGGGACCTATGTCATGGAAAATCAACTCACACACGAGCAATTGACTGTCGAAATACCCGAGTTCAACCTGATTGTACCCTGGCTTATGAATTAAATCAGCTATAAACCCTATTTATATATTGGTTTTGTCAATTTATACTTTCTCATGTGAATAATTATGGATTGCTATTCGCTGTCCGCTGATAGACCCGGATATAATCGATCAGAAATTCCTTCAATAAAGCCGGTTGACCATTCTCTGGTAAAGTCCGCTCACGGAACGAATCAACCGCGGTATTGGCAATAATCTGAAGTGGATTACCCACACGGGGATAGATCGGATTAATCCGGTAAGATTCACCATTTTCCAGATAACATTCATCAATAGTACGTCCTCTACGTGTAACAAAGCGACTCTTCGTATGCACTAACTGATAATCGACATAAAAACGGATAAAATAAGGATCATAAATTACAGTATAAACATGGAAATCTTCCCAGAAATTAAAATATTTCAGAAAACCGCTATTGTACCTTGAAGTGCCATTATCACTCCACTTATGCACGGTCATCATCAGATTCTTATATTTTCGACCGGATAATTCAAATACATCTATTTCTGTGCTCCAACCAAAGGCCCAGAATGCGGCAGTGATATGGTCATCGTGCGGTATTTTACACCGGATCTCATATCGGGCATAGTCCTTAATTGCTTCCTTAGAGTGGATCATGCCCGCTGAATATTGGCTTTCATAGCCCCGCCAACTTACAGGCTCATTCTTTACCTGTAAGTGAAGCAGGCCATCCGAGACCTTGACATTCTCATTTTTAAAGATCTGATTGGTAGCGGTGGTGCTGTGAGTCCGGCAAAATTGGCAGGTATCCAAACCTCCAGGTGCATAAGGAAAATACGTGTACCAGCGGTTAGTATCTAATGCTGTCCCCATGAAATCATCCTGAAAAATAATTTTCCAGTCAGAGCTCTGGCATAATTGCTCTCCATCATACTGCGCATACTGCGGGTCCTGCCCCGACAACGGATGATAAGCCAACAAACAAATAATGAAAATTAAGCTTATTTTTTCCATTTAAAAGTATTGATCATCTGCATCACATCCGTCTTCATAAAATTGATTACAGGTGCCAGCGAATCCTGATTGGTATGTGCTTTAATATACAGTGCCCCTCTCAGAAAGTTCTTGGTACTATCTGTAAGGTAAAACTGGAAAGAGGAGGCTACATCCCCTTCTATGTTGAAAATCATTCCGGATACATGCCCGGGCTTATTAATGGGGAGTTCATCAATATAGTCTGCCTTTATGGTGTGTTGATCTGCAAATGTAAATGCATCATTAACTACTTTGTCAAACTTATTCTCTTTGCCCAATGGATAATAGGTACAATAGATATACGCAGCAAACTGCGGTACGACGATATTGAACCAACAGCTATTGGGCGGTGGGGATCCAAAATACTCCTTACTCTGTTCAATCACTGCATATTTAGGATACTCGAAAGTGAAATTGCAGAAATTAGTGTCAAACTGCTGATAGGCTCTTTCCGGAAAAATAATGCGGGGATAAGATCGGGGCTTGGGCGTTATCGCTTTATCCTCACCGCAGGAGCTGAGAATAAAAATACATAATAAAAGAAATAAATAATTCTTCATTAATTGTTTTTTAAAATCACATATACTAATCGTAATTAAATTTGACCATCCGATTTCCTTGCCCCTTTAGGGTGAAGGGGTCAAACAAGGAAATCGGATTGTCATTTCTTTTTCCAAGAAGTATATTCATACATAAATTTACTATTCAGAATATCACAGCGACTAAACTATTCTTCGTACAATCTGATAAATCAGCTCTGGATTTGTCCAACTCATATTTTACGGTCAATTCTACTAAACAAAGATATGCCGAATATAGAGCTTGCCACAGACTAAAGGTAAAATAATTCTTATAGTAATAGGCAGTCATTTTCACTTCAGGACTGTCATAAATCAGGAAGCATTCGGGGCTCACCGGCGCTGATCGTATTGACAGATGTGTAGCCAGGTCTGTTTTGACTTGTCGGGAATCCTATACTCAACGGTGGACAATGTCTATAAGATAATTATTATTTCTTACAATACAAATCATAGGCCTGATCGATAAAGTTAAAACCAGTTAAACTCATATTTACTTCAGAAACCATTATAATAAATACATCGGTATTGTCAATTTCTGACTTAAGATTTAAATCAGCAACTGCCATTTTACGGCCATCAGGCAAAAATCTATCCGGCCAAATTTCGTTAAAATAATACCAAAACTGGCAACTCTCGTACATGCTCGGGAAATTAAGGTAGATCATTGACCAAAAAAAGCTGTCCGAGATAGAAACTAATCGCAGTGGTATTTTTTTATAATTTTCCGGGAGAGTATAAGTCGGATAAATATATGGCCCTCCTTTCAGTTGTTCGATTAGATTCAATGCCTCTCCAATATCAGCATCAGTATATTCCGGAAGCTTATTTATATGAAATGTCCGCAGCGGATGTGCCTCCGGAGTAGAAGTCTCTAAGGCAATTATATGCTGCAGTGAGTCTTTTACCAGACCGGCACCATACATCGACCAATGCGTGCCATACTGCGTAAATAATGAATATCGACTGGTATCTCTGATAAAATCAAAGTACTTATTACAATCAAAAACCTGTTTTCCACTAAGTTTGAGATGCTGGCTATATCTTTCATAATTGCCCGGTAACACTGTCTTTCGGAGTGAATCAGGAATTTTATCCGGATAAAACCTTACCTTACTTGGTGCCAATACAACTATCATCTTCTTCCCCATACTCGCAAAAGTGTCAGAAAGTATCTGTATCTTTCTGATTCGGTCATCAATCAGTGAATCGCCTATGAAGTTACCCCCATAATAAGCATCAATATACCCTTTCTCAAACAGGTAATTATCCTTGCCGAGGACTACACTTTTTGCATTCAGTTTATCAAACAATGAATATCCTAACTGATTATGTACCCTGATTAAATCACTCCTAAATCCGAAATTATCATTGAAATATTTCTCTTTATCCTGTTGATATACTCCGCTTAGCCAGCCTTCGATTGAAAATGTCACATCAGGCGAAACCTGCACAGCGCCTTCTAGATCCTTGCTTTTAATAATGTGCAAAACATTATTTAGTAGTGGCGCAGCCAGGAATGCAAGCCATAAAATTATGAGATATTTTCTCCCTTTGTTTTCCATCTCGCTCAAAATCTAAAGTAAATAAATGGATTAAAGCCAAAGCTGGTGATGTAGGCTAATGATAATACCAATAAAATCAAAATAACCGGGCTCATCCAGAGATGCTGCTTCAGGGTAAAATTACCTTCAAAAATTTTCTGTTGAAAGGCAAATGTCCGTTTTGTCACTGCAAAAAATGCAAAAAATGAAGCTAAAATGAACACTGTTGTAAATTGCATATCCACATGAAACAACGCTCCGTGCTTCATTGAGAACAAATTACTGATGTATAAAATAGCATCACTAAAATGTTCCAATCTAAAGAATACCCATCCGATTACAACAAAGAAAAATGTTAGAACCATTGGAATCAACCAGAAAATCCGATTATAGAACTTAGATAAGAACAAACGCTCCATTACCAGAAAACATCCATGATAAATTCCCCAAATCACAAAATTCCAGGAAGCACCATGCCACAATCCGGAAGCAACAAACACCAACCACAGGTTCAGATACGTCCGATACACAGATTTGCGATTACCTCCCAATGGGATATATAAATAGTTGCGCATCCAACTCCCTAAAGTGATATGCCAGCGCCGCCAAAACTCGGTTATGCTTCGGGAAGTATAAGGGCTATTAAAATTTTCAGGTAACTTAAAGCCCATCATTCGGGCAATTCCCAACGCCATATCAGAATATCCGCTAAAATCAAAATATATCTGGAATGTATAAGCCAAAATACCAATCCATGCAGTAGCAGAACTCATCTGATGAAAATCCTGATTAAATATAATATCGGCTTGTGCACCCATCTGGTTGGCTATCAAGACCTTCTTTGACAGCCCTATGGCAAAGCGATAAAATCCGGTCAATCGGTTTTCATTTGTCTCATTTGCTGATCGATCGGTAATTTGATCTGCTATGTCATGGTAACGTACGATAGGGCCTGCGATTAACTTAGGAAAGAGAATAATATAAAGTTGGTAGTCCCAGAAATTCTTTAATGGTTTGTGGATTTTACGATATACATCTACCACATAAGTAATGGTTTCGAAAGTATAAAAGGATATTCCAATGGGCAGTATGAGCTTAGTCCAGGCGACCTGATGAACTCCAATACTATTCAAAATAATATTAAAATTCTCAATGAAAAAATTGGAATATTTAAAATACACCAAAAGTCCGAGGTTAACACTGACTGAAATTCCGAGCAGCAAGGTTCTCTTCCAGGATGTCCGCATCTTATCCATTTGTCGGACCAGGAAAAAATCAAGCAAAGTCGTCCCTAAAATAACAAATATAAAGCGGGGTGCACCCCAGGCATAAAAAAAGACTGAAAATGCAAGTATTAATATATTTTTATATTTCTTGTCTATTATAAAATATAATAATAGAAATACCGGCAAAAAGTACAATACAAAGACTATGCTGGAAAATACCATATACCTGCTTGATTTAAAAATCTATTGTGACAAAGCAAGCCAAATGTCGGCAAAATGAATGGAATTATCAATGTTAGTGCTTTTAATTTTTGGAGGATAAATCTAATCAGGAAACCTGCACCCAGAGGCAATTATATTAAAATTAGTAGATTATATACACAAATAAAGGCTCTCCGAATGCTATTAAATAGTCCAGCTATCATGCACGACAGCTACTAAATACAATTTATCCCCAGCTGGCGCAAACACCAATCGCAAGCTCTTCCAGTCTAGCCCTCTATAATCCGGGTTCATGCCCGGGATAAAATATTCTACAAATGTGCTGTGTGGATAAATCTCCCGGATATTTATTTTTGAATTTCCTGTACCCAGTATCTTGTCTATGGCCGTTTTGCCCTTTTGGTTAAATGGTGCGTCACACACAAAACGGTCAAAATATTGGTCCATACTCAATCGTATCGGCTCACCTGAGCCATCATAACTGCCCCAGTGATAGATCTTCTTCCGGTCTATTTTCTCAATTTCTCCCACAGTAAACAGCATACTACTACTCGTATCGATGTAGCCATAAGGGGAAAACCGCACACCAAGTACCGGATGGACATAAGTGGCTAGTTTATGATAATCTTTCTGTACCAGTGTTGTTAATACTGTATCGGCCAGGTCTCTGATATTTATTTTCTGCACAGTGTGTAAACTGTCCTTTGGCAATATTGTGTCTGGCTTCACACCCGGATTGACGACCACAGGTGTGCGCTCAGGCGGTGTCTGTTGGGTACGATAGGAACAGGACAAAAGCTGTATTATTAAAAAGAGCAACAAAAAGCTGGAATTATATCGCCGATTATTGATTTTATCTTTCTTCATTTGTTTTTAATGTACTTAAATTTCAAAAATAATACCTCTGTCCATTAATTCACATTTTTAAGGAAAGAAATAAGCTTTATTCTGGATTTTACAGATTAACTCATTTGCGCTATAGGAAAGTATTAGAATCACTATTGATCAACTTAACCTGAGATGAATATGATGATTGTAGAGGGGTAATTTGTGTTTGATTTTTCCTAATCTAAAATAATTATGCAATAACCGGAAAATAAAGCGGAGAGTTAGGGATTCGAACCCTAGATAAGCTTTTGGCCTATACACACTTTCCAGGCGTGCTCCTTAAACCACTCGGACAACTCTCCAATCATTCCTATCATAATCACCTTTTCTAAACCACAGTTCAGCAAAAAAGCATTGACAGGCGGTTTACATCAAACCGGCTGCAAAAGTAACAAAACAATCGGAATACAGGTGAGTATTCACCAGAAAATCAAAATCGTGTGCCGCGCCATTCATCCTTTTCCTTGCCACCATTGATCGTCCATTTAACACCGATACCAATATTGTAAAAATCAGGAAAGACGGTATGTCCCAGTACCCGGCGGGTAGGATGCATAAAGGTCCCGTCCAGACCGACTTTTACCCGGTCACCATACATGATCCCTCCTGAAAGACCGGTATATCCATTGTAAGTCACAGAGCTTAAACCCAGCAGTGACAGAAACTGGCCGGCATATTTTGGGCTGACATAGATCGCCAGATCAGGCAAGGGATGAACAGATGCATACACAGGTATCTGAAACTCATAGTAGTAAAAGAGGAAAGTATTCAGACTACCTCCGGCTGACAGGGCAAACAGAGATTCCTGATCACCCAGGAGTTGATACTTAGCCTCCAGTCCGATCAGGCCATAGGTGCTCAGATTGAGACCGGCATCCAGGTGGTCAGTAATGCCATATTTTGCATTAAACTGTAAATAGCCAAGCCTGGGAATGTGATTCTCTTTATCCAATTTAAGTGCTAATGCATTAAAAATCCCCTTAGGTCTGTAATAAGATAATCCAAGTTCTACTGCATTCTTCTCTACAGTCCGTCCTGTCTGCATCCCGCTGAATGTACCGCAGGAACTGAGCATACTCAAACCCATCAGACTTACAATTGAATAAAATATTCGTTTATTTCTCATCTTTTCAATTTTATGTGATGCCGAAATCGATATCAATACCTGTTAAGACGTAATATTCTTGTTTTGAATACATGATTTTATAATCTTATGAAAATATTAGTACTTTCATCGCTGAATTTAATAAATATGACGATCCGCATATTCATTATTATTTTATTGAGTGCTTTATCTCATCATTCTTTGAGGGCACAAATCGAAGGTAACATCTACAGTACCGACAGTGTAGCCTTACCTGGTGCATCAGTGATGATTACAGGTACGACGATTGGTGCCGTCAGTAATGCGAAAGGGCATTTTGTGATCCGTGAGACCCCGCGCCAATGCCATATCACCATCAGTTATGTTGGTTTTAAAACACAAAGCATGGACGTCACCCGGGGGCAACATCTAAAAATCTATCTGGAAGAAGAAGCACTGGAAATCCCTGAAGTAGTAATTAATGCCGGCGAAAATCCTGCAATCCCGATCATCCGCAAGGCAATGGCACGCCGTGAGGAAGCTCAAAAGATACAGGATCATTATCGCTCTACTGCTTATACCAAAGGCGTCTTCCTTACACCCAACAGCTTTGAAAAACTAAAATCGATGGGTGTGGTGGACTCCAATGAAGTCGTGGACTCCAATGGCAATGTGATACTTTATCTGGCGGAAACGCTCACTCAGGTGACAAAAGCAGGTGGAGTGACGAAAGAATATATTCTGTCGTCCAGACACAGTGGAGACCCAAAAGGAATAGCGCTGAATTTTGTGTCATTTTTTAATATCAATTTCGAACAAAGCATTATTTCATCTTTTGGTAACCTGATCAATCCGATCGGAAGTGCAGCTTTCCAATATTATGATTACAGGTTGGAAGGGAGCTACTATGAGAATGGTGAAAAGTACTATAAGATCACGCTACTTCCTAAGCGTGCGACAGAACCCGTATTTCAGGGTGCCATTTACATCGCTGATCATACCTATGACCTGAAGCAGGCAGATGTATTCGTACTGGGCAAAAGCGTCAATCAGCCCCTCATGGATAGTATATTTATCAAACAATCTTATGAGAAATTGCCTGATTATGAAAAATATGTCCTTCACAGTCAATATTTCGAAGTAAAAGGTAGTTTTTTATTTATCAAGTTGAAAGGCTATCTGACCGGGTTTTATAATGAATATACAGTTCTGCCTAAGGATTTTAAGATAGCAGATACCAAAACGATTGTAGCTTTCGATCCTTTAGCACCCAAAAAAACTGAAGATTACTGGAATAAGATCCGGCCAATGGCACTCACTGCCGGCGAACAAAATGATTATGTCAAGCGCGACAGCCTCGCTGCAATGTATGACTCTCCGGCATTTAAGGATTCAGTGGATCATAGGCGCAGTCGTTTCAGATTCAGAAATATCCTGGGTGACTACAATTTTACCCGCAGATCAAAAGGTATTTACTTCGGTAAGACTTCATTTGTATCGTCGCTAAGTTTTGATCCCGTGCAGGGTCTGGCTATTTTTCCATCATTATATTTTACAAAAGAATGGGCATCATCCGGTGACCGGCTTCGATTCACAGTTAAACCCTCGTATGGATTTTCTGAAAAGAAATTCAGGTATAGTGCCGGCATAAGCTACAATGATAAAGAGGATAAATATGCATTCCGCGCAGAGGCAGGGAATATGCTGAATGACTATAATGATGGCAAACCGCTTTCAAGGCTTTTCAATAGCATCATCTGCCTTGCTCAGAAAATTAATTACACGCGTCTGTATGATTCACGTTACTATCAGCTCAATGCCCAAATGCAGGTACATCCGGATCTGCGATTATCCTTAGGTGGCAAATGGGAACAACGATCGCTTGTACCCAATTATACCGACTTTAGCTTTTTCAAAAAAGAAGCTCAGTATGCACAAAACTATCCTTCGTCCTGGGGATTCCCGGATGAAGATTTCGTAAATAGTAAGGCTTTGCTCCTGAAGTGGGGATTACACTGGCATCCCGGGACGCGGTTCCTCCAACTACCGGATACACGGGTAGCCATCGGTTCTGCCTTCCCTACATTCAGTATTTTAGGGCAGAGTGCGGTAGCATTAGGTTCGGATTATGTTCACTACAATCTGTTACAATTTCAAATAACCGGCATCAGCAAAAGGCTTTATACGCTGGGGACAATTAATGCCAATATTTATTCGGGGATATTCCTGGGTCAGAAACCGCAATACCGGATCGATTACAAGGATTTTTCAGGGCATATGCTCTATGTCAAAGAAAGTACCACCTATCTGACCTCATTTAAATATCTGCCTTATTACATGCACAGCACTGATTCCCGCTATGTTAACTGGTTTGCTGAATGGAATCTGGGTGGTTACCTGTTCAAGAAAATTCCCCTGCTGCGCAAGACCGGATTTGAAGAAGTACTCTCCTGCAATGGCCTGGTGACCGGAGATCCGTATTCGTATCTCGAGCTCGGTGTAGGGCTGGACAAAATCGGATGGAATGTCTTCCGGCCATTCCGCTTTGATTATTTCTGGCGCATTGAAAACGGACCCCTGTTCATCGCCGGGCCGGAGCAGTTCACCCTGCCGCGGCAGATGCTGGCGGGGCTGC
>CAZGKN010000080.1:0-13016 GCA_964525915.1 uncultured Saprospiraceae bacterium
AATATTATATTGGACAAACGCAGGATATTATTCAGCGTTTTGCAGAGCACAATGCGCAAAAAGTCCCTTCTACAGCACCTTTCGTTCCCTGGCAAAGAGTTGGAGTTATTGAAAAAAACACAAGATCAGAAGCAATGGAATTAGAGAAAAAGCTCAAAAACTTGAATCGGTTGCGTCTTGAATCATTTATTGAAAAGTATATGAAATAAAAAAGTGTTCGAATCTTCCGACGAAGCGGCGCTTGTCGGAATGCCGGCATTGATCTTCGGCACCTTGATAAGCGTAGGTTCTAACCTACGCTTGCATGAAAACCAAAATATTTATCCGATCCCAATCTGATTAATACAAAGTAACTGAGTTGATTGATGTCAATTTTAAAGATTCAGACTTGGTCTGTATCGACTTAACTGGATTATATTATTGAGCGGAATTTAATTTGGTGAATCGCTTAGTTTTAAGAAAATCTGTATTATTCTCGGTGTTGCACTATTTGTGCCGAATAGTAACATTAAGGTGTAGTATGAATGAACTGATTGTTATTTGTGTTTTTAACAATAGACTATGCATCAGCTAATGAGTGAAACTCAATTTATTTCGGAATAAATTACCCGGTTTTTTACAAAGTATTCATTGAAAATGAACCTTTTACAGTAGAATCTATTTAAGGGATACATAATTCATTAATAATATATTTTTAAAATGGCAAACATAACTTTAAAAGGGAATCCGGTAACTACTATCGGTTCCTTACCGGCAGTGGGTACAAAATTGAAAGATTTTACACTAGTAGATTCTGATATGTCTAACAAAAGTCTCACGGATTTCGCAGGTAAAAAGAAAATTATCAGTATTTTCCCAAGTGTAGGTACAGGTATTTGCGCAACTTCAGTTCGACATTTTAACGAAGAAGCAAATAAACTGAATAATACTGTGATCATTAATGTATCAAAAGATCTTCCGTATGCATTGAAGCAATTCTGTGGTGCCGAAGGCCTGGATCATGTAAAGACACTTTCTGACTTCAGAGGTAGTTTTGGTACAGATTATGGTGTTACAATGATGGATAACACGATGGCAGGGCTTTTGAGTCGGGCAATAATCGTAGCCGATGAGAATAACACAATACTATATACCGAACAAGTGCCCGAAATAGCTCAGGAACCAAATTACGATGCTGCAATTGCCGCTTTGAAGTAATCTTCAGGGTTGTGGTGTAAAGTAATTTTACCAGTTAATATTTCAACATGAATTAGTGATTTACTGGTATATTGATTTTAACTATTCTAATTGGGTGATTTGAGCTAAAACTTTTTTTAGTAAAGGAAAAAAGAACTGTTGAATTCAACAGTTCTTTTTTGTTTAAAATGATTTTCTTCTATTCTTTCAGATGGTTACCAGCCGCCGCCGCCGCCACCACCACCGCCGCCACCGGAAAATCCACCCCCGCCACTTCCGGATGATGAAGGGGGTGAAGATGCGCTACTGATGGCTTGTGTAAACGAACTATTTAGCGAACTGGTAAATAAGGCAGGTGAGATCATGTTGCCAGTGTACCAGGAGCTATGATATTGGGATGGTTCAAGTGATGAGGCTTCCAACATATTTTGGAATTTTTTGCCCCAGATTTTTTCTGTCCCCAATACAATGGCATAAGGTAAATATTTCTCGAATATCTCAGGCGTCAATTTCGGTGGATTGAAGAACTTGATTTGCTCTTCTTCTGCTGCACCAAGATACATATCAAATCCTTTGATCAATGATTGCATTCTAAGCTTTTCCGTTGATGGCTGTCTGATCAGATACAAGTAATAAATCATAGAAATAGCACCGAATACCAGAAGAATAATTTCTGCATAGACATTATTGATTAAGTAAGTTTCGCTGTGGTGTAGATAATACTGATATACCGCATAGAAAACTAATATGACTCCAATAATGACGATCCATCTCAGTACTTTAAAATTAGCCATGTAGTATCCGATCAACAAGGAAATCGAGAAAAATTCGAATATCCCTGCGATAGAAGCTACAATCATTGGTATTTCACGATCTACATTATAACTGTCATAAACTCCGACAATAATCAAGCTGATACTGAGTATCAAAAGTGGGATAAGTACAAATTTGAAATTATTGCCCTTCGTGACGAATGATTCATATTGTGACTTCAATGAGTTTTTGTATTCATCCACCATGGTTTTCATCATGGGATCGTATTTGCCATCCAGCACGTTTGTGTTCGAAGATCCGAAAAGATACCGCATCAATTGTAGTTCTTCTGGTTTGAGTGAAGCATCAGCATCTTTGGTTTTTACTAATACATATTGTGAGTTTTTAATCAATCCAAACAACATATTATCTTCTTCCTGTCTAATCCTGATATATCCTTTCACTGAAATGTTAATAATGGAAGCTGATATAAAATTATTAGAGATCGACTCATTGTTTATATATCCCAAAGCAGCGGGTGAAAGTCCTTCCGGAGTTTCAAACTGTGGATAGATACTTGGTGCCTCCGGATCCCGGCCAAATTTGTTCCAGGAATAATAATAGTACATTAATAATATGAGCATGATCAAAATAGAAAATATCAATAATCCATTTTTCTTCCAGTATCCGGGTGGGGGAGGAGGAGTAATAACCTGTTTTGAAAATCCAACACCTATCGTTAATCCGGATCCTGGTGACAAATTGAGTGCATCCCAACTCATTTCTGTAGGTGAAATTCGTGTACTCTGGCAATTCGATTCTTTCGATCCATAAACGCCTGTATAACAGGAATTCTGTAAGATTCTCGCAGCATCCGGCAAATGAATAACAGCACTGGCAGAATCAATAGGGAACACCCAGTTATTGCCGGTCACATTCCAATACAGTTCGTCATATTTATCAAAAAAACCGACATTGTCTGCGGTCTTATAAGTGATCACATATGTGTGTTCGCCAGTAGCTATCAATACATCTTCACTTCCAATGTAGATAGTAAACTCATCCCCGCTTTTTTCTGTGTGATAATCTGCAGTCTGACCATCTTGTGTTACAGATATTATTTCATATTTAACCCGTTTGTTTGGATTTGAACGAGAAGCATTTACAGGTAGTATTCTGTAAATACCTCTTTTGATGTCCACTCCGGCAGCATAAACCTTAATGGTTTCTGTAACTGTCAATTCATTTTTTGCACTCAATTGAAGGTCGGCATGGAATGATAAGATTTTCTCTGTCTGACCGGTAAGTGCAAACGGACTTAATAATGTGCCAATCACAAAAGCAAAGAATGCTAATTGATTTATAGAAATCCTTAATGGATGCATGACTCTGCTAAAATTTTATCTGAGGCACAGCACGCTCAGCTTCATTCTCTAATTCGAAAAACTCAGCTTTTGCAAAATGGAACATTCCAGCTATGATATTGCTGGGGAAGCTCTCTACTGCGATGTTATTATCTCTGACAGTTCCATTATAATATCGTCTTGACTTTTCTATATCCCCTTCAACACCGCTTAATTCCTGCTGAAGTTCGATAAAATTAGTATTTGCTTTCAGATCAGGATATTGCTCAGCTACCGCAAATAGATTCATCATAGCCCGGTTCATATTTTGTTCGGCGGCTTGGGTTTCTGTTACTGATGAGGCATTTACACTTTGGGTTCTCGCCTGGGTAACGCTGTCCAGCGTTTCTCGTTCATGTTTTGCATAGCCTTTGACGATTTCAACAAGATTGGGTATCAGGTCGTTTCGTTTTTTGAGCATAACGTCGATACTACTCCAACCTTCCATCACTTTATTTTTCAATGCCACTAACTTATTGTATGCTCCCATAAAATAAAAAGCAATCAGAATCAGAATAGCAATCAGGATTAAAAATACAGTCATTGTATTTGATTTAATTTGTTAATGAATATTAGCTGTTACAACTTAAATTATTAGGAATTCATTCCTGTAGAATTCGAAAATGGATAAATGCATTATAATTGTCGACTAAATATAGTGTTTTAAACTTATATTTCGATATTGATGCTTCGATTTTTTAGAATTGATCATTTAAGCTAATAGTTTGATAAGATCAATCTATTATGATTCGTGTAAAATCAGAAAATAAAAAAGAGTAGAATCGTCCTTAGAATTTCTTTCGTCGCATCAGTGCGAGTTGTGCTTTACTCTGGTATAATTTGAAGTTTGTGGCAAAGAAGACAGTTGCGCTTTGGAGTCGTTGCCTGTTAAATAAAGTACGCAGATCATCTGTCGCAATAGTGATGAAATCATAGTGTATGCTCATGCCTAATCTGTACTGAGCTAACCTGTCATAGGAAAGTGGGACGGACAGAGCGAATTTTCCATAATTAAACCCCGGGCTAATAGCAAAATAATATACTTCAGGAGATTCACGATTTAATGGTATCGAATTGTAAATGCTCAGAGAGGCATAATCTCTGAGTTGAATCTGCAAGTCTAAATTTAAATCAGGAAATTCTTTTACTGTACCACCCCGATTTGAAACGAATTGATTTGCAGTCTTAGAATTGACAATCTCCTTTGCGCTCGCTAATAATTCATCTGCATTTTGATCATCCCGGAATAATCCATATCGGATATCAGTAGTATCATTGATCTTAAAAGAGCCTTTGCGCAAATCATTGCCGAATTTTATAACACCCCAATTTACCAGTGCAGCACCAAAATTTATTTTTTGCCAGGTAGGACTTGTAAATGTTTGTGACCAACTAAATCCCAGATCAAAGCCAATTCCACTGCCCCTGACCAGTTTACCTGTCTTCCAATCTTCCAGATCATTATGGGAATAATGAAATTCAAAGGACCCATTGTCAATAGTCTGTTGGTCTGTTTTGATAAATCGATAAGAGTTAATCGTTTCTTTTGAGGTTAAATAGCCTGCTGCAATACCACCCAGATATTTAATATTTGAACCTATGCCAAAGTGTGTTCTGGAATTGATCGTCCAGTTTTTACTGATGTGCAGACCAGCATATAAATAACTAAGTGCTTTTGCTGACATAGGACGGATGGAGATCTTATCGCCCCCTATATACATCAGATAATTGTAATAATTTATACTCTCATCGACTCCTTGCATACCTGTATATGCCCGGATTCCTGTGATCAATCCAATGGCATAATCATTTTTTAAACGAAAGATGAAACCCGGCCCCCGTACCTGTGCTGAAGAGTAGAAACCATCTCTTTTTGATTCCGATTTTAATAAATGAAAATCATATGGACCATATTTTATATTCGGATTGTCAGGGTCGTAGATATTACCGTTCTCACTTGATAATGTGGGTGCATTGATCTGATCCAAATGGGTCAATAATCTGAAAATATTCATTTCCTTAAAATAGCCAAACTGATTGCCATAGTTTGTACTGAAAGAGAAAACATTGGCTGAGAAATATTGGTTTTCATCCCAGGAATATTGAGCGGGATTGAATTGTATAGCTAATGCAGGGCTTTTGGAATTGATTCCTACCCACAAATCCTGTTGCCCATTCATGCTATTTGTATAGGAAAGAATAATGACACTCAACAATAATTTCCAGTTACAGGTCAATATATTCCGGAGACCAATATGCATGAAGGTAAGAGTATATTAAAGATATTTTTAAAGTATAAAGATACTACATTCAGCAATGAATATATATACTTTTGTCAATATATTTTAACAATTCATCTAAAAAAATTAAGTTCAGTAAATTCATTAACTTGCATAATAAAGCAATAAAGAATGGAGAGAATTGCCGTTTTCCCGGGATCTTTTGATCCGATTACGCTGGGTCATTATAGCCTGATTGAAAGGGCACTGCCTTTATTTGACAAAATAATTGTGGCAGTGGGAATCAATAGTACGAAGGAGTATCTTTTTTCATTGGATCAGCGTCTTGCCTGGTTGAAAGAGGTATTTAAAGATCAGGAAAAAGTAGAGATCGATCATTTTGTAGGGTTGACAGCCCATTACTGTAAAAGGAAGAATGCAAATTACCTGTTGAGAGGACTTAGAAATTCAGCTGACTTTGAATATGAAAAAACAGTAAGCCAGGTAAACAATGTACTGAGCAATGGTATAGAGACAATATTTCTGATTAGTACTCCGGGTCTGAGTCACATTAGCTCATCGATTGTAAGAGAACTAATCAAAGGTAAAGGCGAGGTTGGCGCTTTCCTGCCAAAAGAAATTGATGTGTATAATACTTTTTTATGAATCAGGCAGCAATCTTGTATAGGAAACGTTAATAAATTGATTAGCAAATCAGTGAGACTATAGATTCACATGGAAGTAGTAGTGCCGCTTAATTACAATGAAGATGAGTTCATAGCTGCATGTCAGAGACGTGAGGAATGGGCACTTAAGCGTGTGTATGAGGAAAATTTTAGTATCCTGATGTCAGTATGCATGCGTTTTGCAAGTAATACGGAAGATGCATTGGATTTGTTGCATGAAGGTTTTCTAAAGGTTATAAAAAATATAGATAAATACCAGCAGAGCTCTTCACTTTCGTCCTGGTTGCGAAGAGTGATGGTTAATAGTTGCATTGACAATTACCGTAAGGAAGTCAGGAGACGTACGGATGATTTAGAGCAGGTATATACACTCCAGACTTTAGATCCTGATGCAGTGAGTAGCTACACTGAACAAGAAATATTACTTTGTATTCAGCAATTGACGCCATCTTATCGTGCGATATTTGTATTGTATGCCATCGAAGGTTATTCACATAAAGAAATAGCTAATCAATTAGGAATTACAGAAAGTACTTCCAGATCAAATCTGGTTAAAGCCAGATACAAATTACAAGAACTATTGCAGAACCTTAACTTGCGATGAACAACGAAGAATTATTTGACCATAATATAAAAAAGAAAACTGACCAGCTTGACTTTCAGCCTTCTGATGGGAACTGGAATTCATTTTTGGATTATTTCCAAAAAGAAAACTTACAGAAATCAGTGATCTTTGATCAGTCAGTCAAATTAAAAAGTCCGGTACTCCAATCACAATTTAATAGTGGTGATTGGGAACATTTTTTAGATAAACTTTATAATGCCAACGCTGCAGAAGAGCATACATTTGACAAAACTATTCGTGCAAAATTAAATGACGGCCCTCAATCAGGAGTTCAGGCTGATTCGTTTTTTGAAAGGCATAGTAATTCACTGAATCGTAACATCAGACGAATTCGTCTGTTGAAAACCGCAGAAGTGGCAGCAATCTTCCTTATTCTTTTCCTCGCATGGAATATATTACCAGAATGGGAAAATACTCATTCAACTCAGGTGACAGTTACTAATCCTACTCATAGTAATTTAACTACTGTCACAAAGGAAAGCCGGGTAGCAGTTGCCGGGAATGTACCTGGTATGAATGAAATTGTAAATAAAGCAGAGGGAAGCAATCATACACAGATAAAGCAAACTGTATCCGTTTCCAATGTGGCGCTTAATCCGGTTCTGGCTATCAAAGAGGAAAAACAGATGCTTCCCCGATTGAATTTGCAATCAGTTAGTAGCTCAGAATCTGTCATGCAGCCTGGGCAGGACCATATAGAGTCTGTTATTGATGATAATTCCTCTTTTGCCAATCAGGGAGCAGAATTAAAGCAACAATTGCCAAAAATAGCTGGTACGAATGCTAAAATACAAACGGATCGCAACCTATTATTACCAGTTTTGACTTATTTGCCCAAATCTACTGCACAATTAAGTATTTCTCCGGATTTAAATCAGGTGATAGCTTTATCAAAACCTAAGAATTCGGGTGTAATTGATAATATCTTCCTGGGTGTTCAGGCAGGTGCAGTAATTGATCAGGTAAGTACACCAATTTCAAATCTCAGCGGTAAGAATACGTATTCTAAAGGGATATTTAATAATCTTGCCGGCTTGTTTTTGGAGATTGAAAACAGGTGGGTCAATGTCGAAACAGGCATTGTGTATTCATTTAAGAAATATGGTCTGGAGAATCCGGATAATTCTAAGGGTCACTTCATTAATATTCCGGTAAGCTTGAAGAAAGTGCTTTTCCCCGGTAAGAAAGTAGAACCTTATTTAAAGATTGGTCCAGACTTTAATATTGTAATGGCAGCCAGTACCAAACCTGAGCGATTGCATGGTGAATTTTTGGCTTTAGATAACTATGCACCCAGTATCAATTATATCAGTAAGTCTAACAGGTCTGGAGGAGTACTAAAAGCGGGTGACTTGCAGGACAACAGTTATTTGGGAATTCATGCTGCTATCGGGGCTGAAACTACCTTAGGCAAAGGGGTTTGTCTGACATTGGAAGTTAGTAAGCAATTTAATCCTTTCCAGAAAGGACTAGGGATTAATAATCAGAAATTTACACAGACAGCAATAACTTTAGGTATTAAGAAAATGATTTATCACGACGTTTATTAAAATTTATTCCTCAGACCAGTAAGCTTAGGTTATCAGTAACTTATGACTAAATTTAATAAATAGTTTCATCCCTGTTTTCATTGATTTTCAATTTTTTTAATAGAATTCTAAAACATTTGACCTTTTTTTACGTCTTAACTATCAAAACAAATAACAACATGAAGAAAATTTTTGGATATTTAAATTTAGCTCTTTTTGCAGCTACTACACTATTTATCACAAGTTGTGGCGATGATGAGCCAATCGTAAATGCCACCGCACCTAGCATTACGGAATCGCATGATTTTGCAGCTACAATGGAGCCCGGTGATACTATAACACTTAAAATAAGTGGTGTAAAAGGCAGTTCTTCACTGAAGACTATCGCAGTGGCAGAAAATGACGCCCCACTTGGCGTTGACAGATTTACTTTCGGAGGTGCAAATCAAGTTTCCAGTACATTTTTACTTGGTGGCGCTGATACCAGTGGTTTCTCTGAAAAAGTACTATCAATCAAATTACCCGCCGCCGCAGGATCATACAAGTACTCTGTAACTTTAACTGATTCTAAAAGCAAGACCGATAAGATTTCTGTTGATGTAACTACAGTGGCACTGGAAGATATTTCTTCAGACACTCTGTATAATTCATTAGGCCCATTACAAGGTGGTCTTGAATTCTTTGGTGGCACACACGTATGGAAAGGATCGGATGCAAACAACCCATGGAAAGGTGCACATATCGTGGATAATGGTAACTCAGGTGATGCTAGCAATCACCCATGGAAAGGTGAGATCATCAGACATGAGAATACTGTGTTGAGAAAGCCAGCGACTAACGTAACCTTTGCTGATGTCATTAATTCTAAGCAGATTAAAGCATTGCATGCTGCTGGTACAGACATCGAAACACTTAAGCTGACTCCAGGTGGTGTTTTCACTGCAGAAAGAGATGGAATCTATTATCTCGTAAAAGTTACAGATGCGCAGGATGATGGTAAGAACAGTGGTGATAATTCAAATCTGGATTGGTCTAAGTATGAGATCAAACACAAGAAATAAAACTGTTTTTATATAAATTTGATAAAGCCTGATCAATTTTTTGGTCAGGCTTTATTTTATTCTGGAAGCCTGTGCATTGCTTATATCAATCCCTGTTTCTGAAGACTTTATGTCCTTTATGTGCACCAAGCCAGGCTTTTTTCCTGGTGTTAAACTTCCCAGTTCACCATCAACCCTTAGAAATCGGGCACCATTTAATGTAGCCCAACTAAGTAATTCTTCGAATGGAATCTCCGGAAAATGTGCTTTTATCGTTTTTATTTCCTCCACGATATCCAGTTGGTAATTACTGGAAAGGGAATCAGTTCCGATTGTCATCCGGCAATTCTGAGCTCTGAATATCGAATAATCGGGCAATCTGTTTTCAATATAGAGATTCGCATTCGGGCAAGTACACCAGTATAAATTATCCTGCAATTGATTGGCATTCAGGATATCTGCTGATGTAGTAAATGTGTTGTGCACAAGGAGAGTCGGGGCGTATTTATTCATATGGTGCAATGCATAAAGTAAAGAACTATCTGTTTCCGGTTTAAATTCTTCCAAATTGATTCCAAAATCTTTATAAAAAGGTATGAACCCGCCTTGTTTTCCTTTGAAGAGGAGTAGTTCGTCCAGTGTTTCCTGATTGTGCAAGGACACAGGATCAGAGTCTGTGTTTAGCCTGGTAATCGCATCAAATAGTTCAGGTGTGATAGAGTAGGGAGCATGGGGTACAGCACTAACCGGTAACTCTAATTGTAATGCTTTGTCCCTGACTGCATTATACTTGCGTATTTCGTCCGAAGTCATTTTAGGATATAATAAATCAAAATATTCTACGAATGTCTGGTAGTATATTTTGCTTTCCTTTTTTGTCTGAAAACTATCTGTCGTATTGCTTATGTCACCTACTGCCTGAATACCGTGATCAAACATATACTGATCTGCTGCTCTGATCGCCGGCAATATAGCCTGCGGATCATGATCTCTGTTTTGTACTACTTGTCGGATAAATGAAATCAGATTATCCCCTGGAGGAATTTTTCCGGCCATATGAGATAACTCCAGATGACAATGGCTATTAATAAATCCAGGGCAAATAGCACCTTCGAAATATTGAATTTTTGATTTGTCTGAAAAAGAAGCGGTATCAGAGATGGAGACAATGGTTCCATCAGTTCTCAGCGTAATAAGCCCGTCTTTAATCGGAGGAGTTTCAACAGGATAAATCCAGTCTGCAGAATAATATTCTAACTCTGATTGCTTAGACATCTTTAGAAAACTCATGTATTATCAATCCATTTCGTATTCTGGGTTCAAACCAGGTACTTTTAGGTGGTAATACCATGTCCCTGTCAGCTACGATTTGAAAATCTTCCATACTGATAGGGTAAAGATAGAATCCGATATAATTTTTATCTTTTGCTATTTCTCTCGTCATTCCTTCCCAACCCTTGAGTCCTTCTATATATTGAATGCGCGCATCTGTACGAATGTCAGTGACACCTAATATTTGGGTAAAAATTATTTGGTTTAGAAGAGTTACATCAAGCATCAACTCATCCGCTTTGTACTTTTCCAATACAGAAGGTTTCCAGACGCAAGACCACACTTTCTTCTTGTTCATTATCAGAAAATTGTATTTGAATTGAGGTTTGATCGCATGATCTGTTTTTTCGACAAAACAATAATCCTTTACTTTTTCGATTAGATGTGATTGATCAAAGGAAATGTCTGGTTGGAAAATCCTGTTAAAAGCATAAATGCGGAGTGCAGTAAATGGAAAATACACAGATAATATCCATGGGGGAATTCCTGAGCGTTGTTTATTGCTGTATTTTGCAAAGGTGGAAAAGCGGTGATGACCATCAGCGATATATACTCTGAGTAAATCTCTTTCAAAAAATGTTTGGATTTTATTGACATCATCCTGCTTTGAGATCATCCAAAAAGTATGTTTCTGACTACGGTCCTCAAAAAAATAATCAAACAATTTATTCGAATCACTTTTCAATGAGTCAAGGTATTCATCAAACCATTCATGATCAGGATAGGTAAGCAGTACCGGTTTGATGACAGCGCCTCGCTTTTTAATCAGATTATATTGGCGGGTTTCTTTTTCTTCCAGCGTATTTTCATGGGTTAGTACCATTCCATTGATATAATCCTGAATGGCAGTAAGACAGATGATGCCTGTGCCATTTTGTTCATTAGACGCGATTGAATACAGGATAAATCCCGGATGCTCAGTTTGATTAATGAATGGAAGTAAGGACGGGATTGAGAAATCTTCTTTTATATTAGAAATCAGCGCATCGAAATCTTCAATTCCCAATAAATTAGGGTACAAGGGCTTGAATGTTTTGACGTGCATCCTATGATTTTAGAGTACAATAATAGCCAATTTGGCTCAAAATAGGGAAGATGATTATTAAATTTTCATATATGATACGGCAATAATTATTTTTCTATTTTTACCTTTAGTGTTCTAATAGCAATGAATGAGAAAGGTTATATTATTTTATTTTCTTTGTGTGCCAATATATATTTTCGGTCAGCATCAGGATGTGTTCCCTGGTCTGAGTGGTGAGCAGCTTACTGACAGTATCAGAGCCAGATATACTTCGACAACGTTGGGTTATTCGTCAGCCCGCGATACTTTATTCAGGAATATTTTAGCCGTCGATAATCAGATGGAATGTTTGTATTCCGGTTGGGTAATTACACTCCATCCGGATCAGGATCCTACCAAAGATGCATTTAGTCAGAATGTCAATACTGAACATATTTATCCTCAATCTAAAGGTGCAAAGGAAGAGCCGGCTGTTTCCAATATGTATATATTATATCCTGAACTGGATTATCTTAATTCATCCAGAGGGACAATCCCCTTTGGTGATGTGAAAGATTCTGAAACGCAGGTCTGGTATTATCAAAAGCAGAAGCGACACAGTATTCCACCATCCGATAGTATCGATTTATTTACAGAGCTGGGAGCACAACGGTTCGAGCCCAGGGAATCGGTGAAAGGTGATGTAGCAAGATCTGTTTTTTATTTTTATACCATTTATAGGTCTGAATGCCAGCGTCTCGATTCTACTTTTTTTCCTACTATGGCACATGATCTTTGTCTATGGCATTATGCAGATCCGGTTTCTCAGAATGAATGGAATAAAAATGCCCTGATTAAGCTTTATCAAGGTGGAAAAGACAATCCATTTATCCTGGATTGTACTTTGCCAGAGCGGTCTTACTGTAGTGAATCAGGACTTAAATGCACACCCGGGCAGGTTAGGGAAGCACATACCCTGAGTGAAATAAATATTTATCCCAATCCTGTGTTGGATCAGGTCAATGTTCATTCTACCGTAAATATTGACCGCCTGGTGATTTTAGATAGCAGGGGAGCAAAAGTGCGGGATATAAATATCAAATCAGATCAGCCGGATACTAAAATACTAACTGATGACTGGAGCCATGGAGCATACTTCATCGCCGGATTTAGTAAAGGATTTATAGTCTGTATGGGTAAATTTATTGTCAATTAAAAAGTGGGGAGCGTATTATTCCCCAACGGTTTAA
>CAZGKN010000081.1:0-1904 GCA_964525915.1 uncultured Saprospiraceae bacterium
AACCAAAGTGTTTGAAGTCAATATTTTTGATTTTGATAAGGATACCTATGGTGAAGAAGTCAATGTATGGTTATATTCCTATATCCGGCCTGACAAATCATTGACAAGTCTGGCTGAACTAAAAAATCAATTAGCAATTGATAAAGACGCAGTGATTCAATACTTTAATAATAGTGATATAACTGTATGAAGAAAATTGCAGTTATAGTATTGAACTTCAATGGCAAAAATTATTTAGAGCAATTCTTGCCAACATTAATAGCCTACTCTCCGGAGGCAGATATCATCATAGCCGACAATGCCAGCACCGATGATTCATGCACATTTCTACAAGAAAAATTTCCGCAGATTGACATAATCAAACTGGAAAAGAATTATGGCTTCACCGGTGGCTACAACAGAGCCATAGCACAGGTGCAGCACGAGTGGATAATATTATTAAACTCAGATGTGGAGGTCACTGAAAACTGGATCACACCGATGAAAGCATATCTGGAAGCAAACCCCGATGTCGCAATGATCCAGCCTAAAATCCTGAGCCAGCAAAAAAAAGATATGTTTGACTATGCCGGAGCATCGGGTGGATATATTGATTTCCTGGGTTATCCATTTTGCAGAGGAAGGATATTCGACACGATAGAGACCGATAGAGGTCAGTATGATGACATTTCTGATATCGCCTGGGCTACGGGTGCAGCAGTTTTGATACCACGTGATTTATTTATAAAATCTGGCGGTTTTGATGAATATTTCTTTGCACATATGGAGGAGATTGACCTCGCCTGGCGATTGCGCCGGGCCGGATATAGGATTGTGGTACATCCTGGCTCAGTAATTTACCATGTCGGTGGCGGTACTTTGGATCGCACTTCACCACATAAAACCAAACTGAATTTTCGCAACAGTCTATGGGTTTTACAGAAAAACCTAAAAAGTAAACAATCTTTTCTTTATATTTTTTTAAGAATGTCTTTAGATGGAATTGCGGGTATCAAGTTTCTTTTTGAAGGAAAAGGAAGTCATTTCCTGGCAATTCTCAAGGCGCATTTTGAATTTTACGCAAAAATCCCGGCTTATAATAGAGCGAGGAAGGAGGTCAACAAAAAAATCAAGGAGATCAGCATTGGCAACATAAACGAAAAGGGCACTTATCATCGCAGCATTGTCTGGGATTATTACATAAAAAAAATTACTCACTTCAAAGATCTGCTTAAATGAAACCGGAAATACTGTACGAAGACGATGCAATTATTGCTGTAAATAAACCCGCAGGTATGTTAGCTATCCCAGACCGTTTTCATCCTGAAAAACCTAATTTACAGGCTATCCTGACTCAACTATATGGAAAAATATTTACAATTCACCGCCTGGATAAAGAAACTTCAGGTATTATACTATTCGCAAAAGATAAAGAGGCACACGCCCTATTAAATGAGCAGTTTAGTGAGCGGCAAGTTTCGAAATATTACCTCGCACTGGTCACCGGTAGCCATTTACCCCAAAGCGGCAACATCATCGGTGACCTGGCACCGGATAAAAATAATCCGGGGCGGATGAAAGTGACAAAAAAAGGCAAAAGATCAGTCACTGAATTCCAGGTGCTGGAGCAGTTTAAGATGGCAAGTCTGGTTGAAATTAAAATACTAACAGGCAGACAACACCAGATCCGTGTCCATTTTTATTCGAAAGGTTGGCCACTCTTGATCGATAAAGTATATGGAGGCAGAGAGTCCCTCAGTATCACAGACATAAAATCACAGCGCAAAATGTCCATCACTGACATCGATCAGAGACCATTAATGAACCGGACCAGCCTCCATGCCTGGAAACTGGAAGTAATCCATCCGTTAAGTAAAACACCATTATCTTTTGAAGCACCCGTTCCCAAAGACTTCCGGGCAGTA
>CAZGKN010000081.1:1914-12734 GCA_964525915.1 uncultured Saprospiraceae bacterium
AATCAATTGAGGAAGTGGAATCATTTAAATTGAGAATTTTCTGTACAAAATACCTTAGAAATAATCCTACAGATTTAATATCCCCTCAGGTAATTTCATGTAAATTATTCTCTCCACTTCATCAATCCGATCAATGAGGGCATCATCCAGTGGGATCATTTTTTCAACATTATCGATAGATATAATAGCTAAAAGCTGTTGCGGTCTGTCAATAATTTCTGAAATAATTGCCGGCTTCTCAAGTAAAGGATCCATAATAGTGAAGCCGACCAGACCATTGGAACTTTTATGTAAATATTCCAACTCATGTTCACTTACTCCATTATTTTTTAATATATCTTTTCTCTGATATAAAGGCAGGCCTGATAATGTTACAGCGACTTCAGGTGAATCGATTTCTTCAAACTTTATTAAATAATCCGCTCCATTTTCTTCCCAATACTCAATAAACAATGGGATCTTCTGGCCATCATTGTGGTAAAATATAAATTCTGAAGATTGGAGTACATCCTCAAATATTTCGTCCAGAAAAAGTATTAATTCTCCACTTAGACCTTTAGTTTTACCTATTGACCCTATAGAAATATACTCAGGAATGGCTTTAGCGCACATGGTAATGTAGCAAAGTCATCTGCATTGAAAATCCGGCTTCCGCTTTCTGCTCCCAGGCTACAGTGGCATCCAGCGTGGTCTGATCTGAATAGAATTCCTGTTTTTTCCTTACCAAACCAATACCTGCACCATAGGTACGGGCAGAATATTGTCTGGAGACCAAATGATCATCGAAATCCCCGTCAGCAACAGTAATCATCGGGGTGAGTTGGCCCAGAATTTCCGTCTGAACTGAATCTGTAATGACCGATTCAAGCATATTTGAATATAATTGGATTCGGTTAGTTCTGATCAGAAAATTCCGGTTTTTATCAGTAAATGTGTAAGGATCCCAGGAAGTAAATCGAGCAAAAGGAAATACGAGCTCTACTAATGAAACATTATCCAAGGTCATTAGTAAAAACAAGCTATCGTCAGTAATAGTAAAGACTTTCAATGTTTCCCAATCTGTACTATTCGTAAATCTTTGATGTAATATCCGGTAAACCGATTTCCCATTTTGGTCATAAGAGCTATCTGCGATTGAGTCTCTGTAGATTCCAGTCACAGTATCTCTAACAATGGTACTTAAACTCCGGGTATAGTAAACACTATCAATTTGGTATGTCCATGCATTGCTAACACCCAAAGGATAAAAACTGCGATTTAGTTGATATTGTTTTTTTGCGCGATCAGTCGCATCAGTGTCCAGCTCTTTCGCACAAGAGCTAAACAAAATAATAATAGAAAAAAATATTAAGATGCGACACATACAATATCACTTTAGTACAGAATCTATTCCATACCGAATTGGTGCAGATTCAACCGCAAATGTAATGAATCTCATTAAGGCTAATGTGGATTAAAGGCTAATACCTTAAAATTTATAGTTCAATCCTATGTTCAGTCCACCAAAAACATTACGTGAAGGTCCATAAGCAGATCGTTTCCCATCCTTAAAGCCATCCAGATGCCAGGCATCGGCATTAATATCTGTTAATGAACCACCACCTCTGAGTTCAATATCAAGTGAAAAATTAGAGTTAAAATAGGTTTTTATACCTAATCCCAGGACTCCAGCGATATCCAGCGAATTAAACAATGATTTGTCTTCTGAAGGTTCCCCATTGATAACCAGTTTATGAATAGCATCCGCATTGAAATTTAAGAAATTTCCACCACCAGCCAGATAATTTGCAAAAATTTCAAGGGTGACATCATGATCATTTACTGTATGTTCAACGGAGGCTGATTGTAAAAAGCTGAATTGCGGGCCAATTCGAACGAAGAACTTAGTCCCCTTTTCGATTTTATCAGTCTTTGAAAAGACCTGCGTAAAAAGTACAGGGATGCTTAAATAAGACAATTTTATATGTTTCTTCAGATTATCAGATCCATAAGTATCATTGTATTTTTGACCACCATTGGATATACCAGCACCTACGGACAGCTGTGATTTTCCATTAATATCATAACCGATAGTCAATCCAAATGAGGGATTCAATGTTGCCCCATCATAGTCCATTTCTTTTTGACCGTAATTCATCTGATTAGCAACAATTGTCATATTGTACGATCCATTCAGGCCGACAAAAAAACCAGCATTCTGCGCGGTAGAGGTTTGAACTATGACAAATGCTAAAATAAGTAGAAATAATAATTGTAACTGATTCTTCATGAGAGAGATGTTTTAAAAATTTTAATATTATTTGATACCTAATTCAAATTAGGATATTTATGGTCTAAATATATTAAATAAATGCATCTCCAACCCATTATTTTAAAAATAAATTCATTTTATTGAGAAATTATTTTTTCCTCATCACATGATCTGTAAAATCTGTATAGGCTGATTGTATATACTTTTGGACCTCTTCGATATTCCCAAATTTTTCAAATACTTCTGATATTTTATAGCTCCTGGTAAGTGAGTCACCCTGAACATACTTTATTATGTCATCAGCGGTAATTTTATCACCACATAAAATAATTAATCGTTCGATTACATTTCTTAACTCCCTGATATTTCCCGTCCAATTATACGCTTCCAACACTGTATAGGCATCCGAAGTTAGAGATTTTCGACTTTGGCCATACTCCTCACATATCTGAGTGATAAAATGATCAGCGAGTAAACGGATGTCACTTTTTCTTTCATTGAGCATAGGAACACGGACAATTATCACCGCCAACCGATGATACAAATCTTCACGAAACCGACGTGCTTCTATTTCTTTCAATAAATCTTTGTTTGTCGCAGCAATCACACGTACATCCACAGTGATATCACCTTCACCACCTACACGAGTGATGCGGTTCTCCTGCAATGCCCGCAATACCTTAGCCTGTGCTTCCAGACTCATATCACCGATCTCATCAAGGAAGAGTGTACTGCCATTCGCTTGTTCGAATTTTCCGATTCTTTGTTTAATTGCTGAAGTAAAGGCACCTTTCTCATGCCCAAACAATTCACTTTCTATCAATTCCGATGGTATAGCTGCACAATTTACTTCTACTAATGGCATTGCAGCCCTGTGACTTTTGGCGTGAATCCACCGTGCGACCAGCTCCTTGCCTGTTCCATTACCACCAGTAATCAAAACCCGTGCATCCGTAGGCGCAACTCTTTCGATGGTCTCATTTATAATTCCAATCGCTTCACTCTCACCGATCATAGGCGGGACATTGACTGAGGCGAATTTTGACTGCAGGTGTGTAGTCGTCTTTATCAGATCATTTTGATCGATTGCATTACGTATAGTAATCAACATTCGATTCAGATCCGGTGGCTTTGATATGAAATCAAAAGCACCTTTTTTGACCGCTTCTACTGCGGTATCAATATTCGCGTGACCGGAGATCATAATCACCGGTGTCTGTGGACATATCTCTTTAATCTTTTCAAAAGCTTCCATGCCATCCATCTTCGGCATTTTTATATCCAGCAGGATTACATCAAATGCTTTCTTACGCAAGATGGCCAGGCCATCCAGCGCGTCGATCGCTTCAGTGACATTATACTTTTCATGCACCAGTATATCCTTCAGCGTTCTACGTATACTGCGCTCATCATCAATGATTAAAATATTTGCCATATGCTTTATATCCTTAAAATTTTGCTTTGTCGTGTAAATATACAATTTTCAATAACACATTAAATAAATTTTTAATGTGTTATTGGTTTTAAGTTTGAGCATTAGATAAAAAACAAATAAGTTCTAATCAAATAATTACCATATCATTAGCAAAATAATGAAACACGGATTAACCAATTTTATTATCTGATGGCTAATTGGAATCACGGATGTTTAAGATTTACATGGAAATATTTCTATATTTTCAAAAAGTTAATTTAACCAAAAAATTGGAGTTGGGCTTAAAACTTGTTGATTCAAATTATCTTGTACATTTAAAATTATCCTATATTTGTATCAATCTAAATTATCAAAACATGAAAAAATTAACGTACATTTTTGGCTTTTTGCTTCTTTTTGCAACTGGTGTCACTGCACAGAATTTTGATGGACATAACATTGATGTTGGTGTGGGAATCGGATTGGGTTCACCCTATACATATGGATCGGTAGGGATACCACCTATATTTGCACAAGTAGATTTCGGTGTCTGGGATAAAGTTAGTGTCGGTGGAACTGTAGGATATGCGACCTCCAAATTCGGTTACACCTCGTACAATTGGCGCTATTCATATCTTTTATTTGGCGTAAGAGGCAATTACCACTGGGGCAAACATATCCCTAGTTTGCCAAAAAGTCTTGATTTATACGCAGGTTTAAATGGCGGATTCTACATAGTTAATGCAAATTACGATGGTTTCACAGGAGTTTATAATGATGGTGTATCAAATTCTCCATATTTTGGTGGACAGGTTGGTGCCCGTTGGTTCTTTAAAGACAATATAGCAGCATTAGCTGAAGTTGGAGCTGGTATTGCCTATTTGAAGATAGGTATAGATTTTCGTTTGAAGTAAAGTTTTCCAAATTAATCAAAAAAAGGTTGTCTGTTAATTCGGGCAACCTTTTTTATTATCCTATTAGACATTTATCTAATATCAACAAGTTAACCCTTCACTTGACTGATATATTTACAAAATAAAAACACTATCTAATCAATTCAGGTAAAGACATATTTGATACATTTGTCGAGCATACTATGATTTTAGGAATGTAAAATATAACAGACCGGGATGTAGCGCAGTCTGGTAGCGTACACGTCTGGGGGGCGTGTGGTCGCAGGTTCAAATCCTGTCATCCCGACCAATAACACAAAGGGTTTCAGCGTTTTTTACTGAAACTCTTTTTTATATTAGCATAACGTAACCCTTTTCAAACCTACTCTGGTTACCGAGTAAATATCTTTCGTACTCTGTACCATCTTTCATCAAGCCAATAAAAAAGGCATCTAATGATGCCTTCAAAAAATATATTTAATTTGTTAACTACAGTTTATATCCAGTCCATTGCTTTCACAAATGAAGTCAATTGGAATGGCAGTACCAGCCAGAAGAATGTGGGCACATACACCAACATAAATGAGATTAACAATGTAAAAAAAATAAACAATAACCATTGTTTCTTTCTATCTTCTTTACTGCTTACTGTCGGGCCATTCATTAATTCTTCTTGCATAACCTTATTTTTATGAGACAAATGTAATAATTTGGAGCATAAAGATATACTTACCCTATTAATTATTTAAAAAATTAGTAAAACTTTTCACTACCAAAGTCCTGCACCCAAAAATCACCTTTCTTAGCCACGCCCATCTGCCTGACCTTCGGGGACATGATATTCTTACAATGACCCGGGCTATCAACCCAAGCCTGCATCACACCACTCATGGAATCAAAACCAGCGGCGATATTCTCAGAGACGAAATGCCATTGGTAACCTGCAGATCGCACCCGATCACCCAGCCTGGTTCCGTCCTCATTCAAGTGGCTGAAATTATTGTACTTTTCCATATCTATCGCGTGTTGTGCTGCTGCTCTGGCTAAGCGATCATCCCAGGTAACCGGCGGGACAGGCCGCATATATTCATCACCACAATGGCAGCCCTTCTGCCTCAATTCATTTACCCTGATAAGCATGCCATTTTTAAAGGATTCATAGTCAGGATTGGAAGAAAACAATTGCAAAAATGAAAGGATAATTAACCACACTTGTACCTCATATTTTTATCAAAACGCAATCAGAATAGGGAAATTATATCCTCTTCAATATGAAAGAGTTAATATTATCTCAAAATTTCCATCTGGTAGCTTTTTATCAAATCAGTGCAATGCTATTAATGATTAAGAGGGATTATTTCAGATGGATATCAATGCAGTTTAATTATGTTTCTTAAAACTGACAATTAATTCTGATATAATATTGGGTTAAAAGAAAATCCGTTCATTCAAATTTACTACAATACATTACATTTATATTCTTGATAATCTTCATTTTATATAACTTTTATTTATGTATTTTATTAATATAAATATTTAATCACCAATTGAAATTATCCTTACAACAGCGAATTAATTTACAAAAGTTTATAATATGTTTAAATTTGCTCAAATTAATATTGATACTGATGAGATTTGTCCAGGGCGTTCTGTTTGTTTTCTTCATTTCTAATTTTAGTGCCTCTGCACAAACAACCCAATTAATCAGGATAGACCTGAGTGGCAGAAACCTGAAAGAACTTGCTGCACAGGGCCTGGCCTTGGATCATGGTGAAGTGTATCCCGGCAGGTTTGCTTATTTTAATTTGTTACCTGATGAAATTGCTACGGTTAAAAAACTGGGATTTAAATATACGCAAGTTCAGGCGGAGGATCTGGAGATTATCCATCCACGCAATTTGCTTTGTTTCGATCCGGAGGTTCATCAGCATCCGATACCAACACATTTCAGGTATGGCAGTATGGGTGGTTATTACAAATATGAAGAAATGAATGAAATCCTGGATTCAATGCATTTGTTCTATCCTCAACTGATCTCTGAGCGAATTCAGATTGATACATTTGCAACGGTCGAGGGAAGGAAAATGGAATTTCTTCGCATTTCCAATAATCCTGAAACAGATCAGAACAAGCCTGCTGTTCTTTTTACTGCACTACATCACGCCCGGGAGCCCATCAGTCTCAGCCAACTCGTCATGTTCATGTGGTACTTACTCGAGAATTATGATGCAAATCCTCAGGTCAAGCAACTCATTGATAACTCAGAGTTGTATTTCATCCCTTGTACAAACCCGGACGGATATGTGACCAACCAGCTTTCGAATCCAAATGGTGGTGGTTACTGGCGAAAAAACAGGTGGCGGAATGAATCCGGAGCCATCAGAGGTGTTGATATCAACAGGAATTACGGTCAGTTCTGGGGTTTTGATGATGTAGGTTCAAGTGGTAATGAATCTTCCAATGTGTTCAGGGGTGTTGCGCCCTTTTCCGAACCAGAAATAAAAGCGGTCAGGTTCCTTTCCGAACAACAGAAATTTGGTCTGGTACTTAATTATCACTCCTATGGAAATGATTTAATCCATCCCTATGGTCATATCCAGCAATTATGCCCGGACGACAAGCAATTTAAGAATATCGGTAGTCTATTTACAGAATCCAATAATTACGTCATCGGAACGAGTTATGAGACATTGGGCTATTTTGTCAATGGTGATTCTGATGACTGGCAATATGAGGGTATTCCTGGACACAAAGCATATTCATACACACCGGAAATTGGCTCTACTGCGGATGGATTCTGGCCCGATAAGAGCCGGATAATCCCCCTTTGTCAATCTGTCCAACTCAGTAATTATGAATTTGTTAAAATGGCACAGGGATATTTTAGAATACAATTACTGGGCAATTCATTTGTCACAGGCAAGAGTGAAAATATAATTCCGATGGTTGCCCGTAAATATGGTATAAAAGATGGCCCTACTTCATTTACAGTACGAGTAATCACCGGAAATGCAACCATTGAAAATGTACCACATATCTTCGATATTCAAACAGCAGAATTGTATTTTGATAGCATTTCATTGAAACCCAATGCAGGACTTAGTTTGGGAGATCAAATTAAACTAGAATTTACCAATGACATGAATGGATTTACTGAGAAAGATACCTTCACACTCACTTATGCCCCATCACTAATCAGTTTTAAAGACAATGCGCAGGAAGCAGGTCGGATCAAATCAAATCTCTGGGGACGGGATAACAGCATGTACTTTTCACCTGATTTCTCCTATGCAGATTCACCGGGTAGTAACTATTTACCGAACACTCATTCAATAATGGTGCTGAACAAGGAATTCCAGATACCGGATTCTACCGACAGTTATTTGGTATATAAAGCAAAATGGGATATTGAACAAGTGTTTGATTATGCACAGGTCTTCGCTATCAGCGGCAGTGACACCATCCCACTTTGTGGAAAATATAGCGAAGCTGGAGGTATTTTTCAGAAATTGGACGAACCGATCTATGAAGGCAAGCAGGACTGGGTGAGTGAACTTATCAGTTTGGATGACTTTAAAGGCGAAACAATAAAAATTGGTTTTTCGATGAATAGTGACTCATTGAATTCGAAAGATGGCATTTATGTTGATGATATCGAAGTATTCACTCCATCGAGAAATCAGGTAAAAATCAAAAAACTTACTCAAAATGAAGTTTCCATCTATCCAAACCCGGTAAGTGGTAATGACATACTCCACATAGAGAGTACATTTTCAATTGAAAAGCTAAGCATATTAACCCTCAATGGCATTTCCTTAGTAAATGTATCACCGGGTAGCAATAAAGTCAACTTACCTTTACCTTCCATACAACCGGGAATTTATATTCTAAAAATGCAGACCGGGAATGGCAACCTTTATTGCAAAAAATTGATTATAAACTAAACAAAACATTTCCAAATAAAAGCATTCAAACCATGGGAAAACCAATCGTATATCCTTTAGCTGATCGCATCATCAAGATGGTAGAATCAGCCACATTGCAAATGACAGCAAAAGCGCGTACATTAAAATCTCAAGGGATTGATGTAATAAATTTGAGTATTGGCGAACCGGACTTTGACACACCTCAATTCATCAAAGATGCAGCAAAAGTAGCACTGGACCAGGGCTATACGCATTATACACCTGTTAGTGGCCTGATAGAACTTAAAAAAGCGATTCAGCATAAATTCAAGCGGGACAATAATATGGAATTCAGCCTGGATCAGATAGTCGTTTCCACAGGTGCAAAACAATCATTAGCTAATCTCTGTATGAGTTTACTCAATGATGGTGATGAAGCCATAATCTTTGCACCTTATTGGGTATCTTATCTGGAAATGGTACAATTAGCTGGTGGAGTACCGGTGGTATTACCGACCAGTATAGAGCATGATTTTAAAGTTACTCCTGCCCAATTAGCCAATGCGATCACACCAAAAACACGTATGGTGTTATTTTCATCACCGTGCAACCCCACTGGAAGTGTGTATTCGATTGATGAACTCCGTGGTTTGGCTAAGGTATTGGAGGATAAGAATGAAATTTATATCGTTTCAGATGAGATCTATGAATACATTAATTATACAGGAAAGCATGCCAGTATTGGCTCTATTGAAGGTGTGAAAGACCAGGTTATTACTGTCAATGGCTTTTCCAAGGGTTTTGCTATGACCGGTTGGAGACTTGGTTACATCGGAGCACCTCGTGAAGTGGCCAAGGCCACAGACAAGATCCAGGGACAGTTTACATCCGGAGCAAATTCATTTAGCCAGAAGGCAGCTGAGACTGCGCTGGAATCACCATTGGATGAAGCACATGCCATGTGTCATAAATTTCAGGAGCGCCGTGATTTAATGTTAGGTTTATTAAATGACATTCCGGGAATGATTACCAATATCCCGCAAGGTGCTTTTTATGTATTTCCGGATATCAGTTATTATTTTGGCAAAAAAACACCAGATGGCAGTCACATTGATAATCCGGACGAGCTCTGCGAATATCTGCTGGAGCAGGCCCACGTGGCCTTAGTGTCCGGTACAGCGTTTGGTGATGACAAGTGCATCAGAATTTCTTATGCTGCGTCTGATGAACAAATAAAGAACGCCTGCCATCGGATCAAAGAGGCACTGGCGCTGTTATCATAGATTTTGAAAACACCCAGATAAATCCCGAAGGGATGACAGTATTATAGTAATTAATTTCAATACAATCAAATCCCGTAGGGATGACAGTATTATAAAATATAATAGAATTATGCCTGGCACATTCTCTCAAATTTATATACAATATGTATTTACAGTTAGAGGTAGAGAAAACCTATTACATAAGCCTTGGCGAGAAGATTTATTTAAATATATATCAGGAATAATAACTTCTAAAAATCAAAAATCAATCATAGTAAATGGTGTTTCCGACCACGTACATGTATTTGTAGGATTAAACCCATCGATGAAAATCTCAGATTTGATTAGAGATATTAAAAATAATTCATCCAACTTCATCAATTCTCATGGATATACAAATGGGAAATTTTCATGGCAAGAAGGTTATGGGGCATTCTCTTATTCGCATTCCCAAATCAAAAATGTATATGAATACATATTAAATCAGGAGCATCATCATCGGAAAAAAACATTTAAAGACGAATATCTTGAAATACTTCAAAAATTTGACATCCAGTTTGATGAACGCTATTTGTTTGAATGGTTGGATTGAACTAAAGCAGCCTATCCCCTAAACCACCCATATATCTTGAATTAACTAAATTTATTTTCCACAATTTTTCAATAATACCACCCATTCTGGGTTAATTTATATGCTTTATATATTCTTCAATCATTCCATCCCTTCGGGATTTCCATTATAACCTAATAATGTAGCCATGAAACAAATCCAGCAGGGATGATAGTATTATAAAAATTGAATACAAATGCATACAAATCCCAAAGGGATGACAGAAATTAAATACAAATGCATACAAATCCCAAAGGGATGACAGTATTATAGAAATTAAATACAAATGCATACAAATCCCAAAGGGATGACAGTATTATAGAATTTAATTCCAAATGCATACAAATCCCAAAGGGATGACAGTATTATAGAAATTAAATACAAATGCATACAAATCCCAAAGGGATGACAGTATTATAGAATTTAATTCCAAATGCATACAAATCCCAAAGGGATGACAGTATTATAGAAATTAAATACAAATG
>CAZGKN010000082.1:0-12356 GCA_964525915.1 uncultured Saprospiraceae bacterium
TGGCAGGATTGGGTGCGATATTAAAATCCAGGATGTCGGTGTCGAAATGCACTAAGGCAATCTTAGAATACGCAGCTACACCGCTTTTATCCACTGACTTCAGACGATAGTAATTATTGCCCATGACCGGCTGTCTGTCATAAAGCGAATAATTTGCTAACGTAGTATTATCACCCCGTCCATTAACCTTCCCTATTTCTACAAAATCCCCCGGAGTCGCATCCACTGATCGCTCTACGATAAAATAATCATTGTTTTTCTCTGCCGCTGTCGTCCATTTTATCCGGACATTCTGACCGGATTTCTCTGCTGTAAAGCTGATCAGATCTAAAGCTAACGGATTTAAATCGTCTAACTTTGTCACAAAAGCATCGTGCCCTCCACCAAGAGTAGATTGGAATACACCGGTCATAATATCAAAATCAAATGAAGCTGTTTCTCCGGTGAAATATGCACTGCCGGAGCCATCTATTGCAATGCCATAGCCCGTTTCATCATTGCTACCACCAAAATAAGTAGAGTATATCAATGCAGTCCCAGCTGCATTCAACTTCGACACTATAACATCTAAACTACCACCAAAGGTGGTTTGAAATGCACCGGAAGTTACATCATAATCAGTTGAAGATGTATTACCTATTATGTAAGTATGACCGGAGGCATCTAAAGTGATTGCTCGGGCATATTCATAATCTACACCTCCAATATAGGTGGAGTATAGCAATGCAGTTCCAACTGTATTCAACTTCGTCACAAAGGCATCCCAACCACCACCTATTATGGTTTGAAATGCACCAGACGTAACATCGTAATCACTTCCGCAATGACCTGTAATATAGGCATTGCCGGAGGCATCAATGGCGATTCCATAACCCCTATCACTATTTGTGCCGCCGATATAGGTGGAGTATAGCAATGCAGTGCCAGCAGAATTGAACTTCGTCACAAAAACATCATCATACCCATCATTAGTGGTTTGAAATGCACCAGACGTAACATCGTAATCCGTTGAATTGGAATAACCTGTGATGTAGGCACTACCGGAGCCATCTATTCCGATGCCATAGCTCCTATCATCAGATACTCCTCCAATATACGTGGAATATAGTAATGCTGTTCCTGTTGTATTCAACTTCGTTACAAAAGCATCGTAAATCCCACTAAGAGTAGTTTGAAATGCACCAGAAGTTATAGTGAAATTAGTAGAACCTGTGTGACCTGTAATATAGGCATTGCCGGAGTCATCAATGGCGATTCCTCCACAATAGTCGTGGATATTACCTCCAATATAAGTGGAGTACAGTAAGGCGGTTCCATCAGAATTCAGCTTTGTCACAAAACCATCGATATATCCACCGTTAGTGGTTTGAAATGCACCGGACGTCACATCGTAATCAGTTGATTGGGTATAACCCGTAATGTATGCATTGCCGGAGCCGTCTATTGCAATGCCATTGCCGTAATCGTCAGAGCCACCTCCGATATAGGTAAAATAAACTAAGGGATCTATAACCACCGTTTTCTTCTTGTCGAATGTTGCTAAATCTATCTGCCAGATGGCACCATTTTTGACAAAACGACTTTGTATTTCTTTTCCTGATTGTGTGGTTTTAAGTTCAGCCATCTGTACTTCTCCAAAACGGGTAGTATAGCAAAGTGCACCATCCTTTAGGTATTCTGAATCACTGCCTTTCAGTGTAAATTTAATTTTGCCGGGATCGGCTCCTGCATGTACGATGTAGTCATAGCGTAAGAAGCCCCGATCAAAATAGTAGCGGATATCTATTCCTTCATATACATTCTGAACGACTACCTCTTTGTATAAGCCTACATTAATAGCGTGTTTACTGGCATCATTCCCGACCAGATAGTTGTAATATCCACTTTGTCTTTGATGGCTTTCAGTGCCCGGATCAGGATTGTGCCCCTCTAACTCGAACAAAATCCGATGCCCCAGTAAGGTAGAATTTTTACTCCTATTCTCCAATGCGGCGTGTTCTGTATTGGACATAAACAGATTGTCTCCATCCTGGTATTGTATCTTGTAAAATGTATAATTGACACCATACTTGGTTATCCAGGCATTTAATCCGCCCAGCCGGCAGAGGTAGAGGACATCGCTGTCCCATTGGCCTTTGTTTTCAATGAAAAATAAGTGATCGGTTTTTTGCAGTGCTTGTTGCGCCTCAGGTTTTTGTGTCTGTTGACCTTGTGCTAAAGTGATGTTACATGTGTTGATAAGTAACAAGCCGATAAAAGCTTGAATGAATAACAGTTGAATTCTCATTACGTGTAAATTTAGATTATTTGAAATAACACTAAAATTATGAAACTTTTAATAATTCCATTATATTTTAAAAATATTTTCTAAATAGACCACTCGTGCTCTGAATCGTAAAATTGGAGGGAGGGTGGATGATGATTTTTTTGTTAAAACAAAGCACAGGAAGGCTTAAAAGCATAGAAAAAATGACATTGAAATACACATGGTAAAAATAAAATAGACCAGCCGCCACCACAGCACCTGGTCTATTTCGAATGAATTTTCAATAATATTACTCTATTATCACCAACCTTTTTGTTCCGATAATTCCAGAATCATCCCTCAACTGTACCGTGTAAACACCGGGGCACAGTTGATCCGGAGACATTGAAGCCGTATTAGCTCCGGTATTGGATAAAAAGTCTTGTTGAAAAACAATCTGTCCCATATCGTTATACATGTCGATGTGATATGTATTCCTTTGTTTTGCGGTGAAGTTTATCGTAAATTCAGTCCTGGCAGGATTGGGTGCGATATTAAAATCCAGGATGTCGGTGTCGAAATGCACTAAAGCAATCTTAGAATACGCAGCTACGCCGCTTTTATCCACTGATTTCAGACGATAGTAATTATTGCCCATGACCGGCTGTCTGTCATAAAGCGAATAGTTTGACAACGAAGAATAATCACCCCGACCATCAACCTTCCCTATTTCTACAAAATCCCCCGGAGCCGCATCCACTGATCGCTCTACGATAAAATAATCATTGTTTTTCTCTGCGGCTGTCATCCATTTTATCCGGACATCCTGACCGGATTTCTCAGCAGTAAAACTGATCAGATCGATTGCTAATGGTATATCCCCGATCTTTGTCACAAAAGCATCATCGACCCCACCTTTAGTAGTCTGAAATGCCCCCGAGGTCACGTCGTAATTAGTTGAATTTGTTCTACCAGTAACATATGCATTTCCGGAAGGGTCTATAGCAACACTATTGCCGTAATCTGAAGAGCTACCTCCGATATAGGTGGAGTAAACCAATGCCGACCCTACGGGATTCAGTTTTGTCACAAAAACATCATAGCTCCCACCATTAATGGTCTGAAATGCGCCCGAGGTCACGTCGTAATTAGTTGAACTTGTTCTACCCGTGACATATGCATTGCCGGAAGGGTCTAAAGCAATGCTACTGCCGTAATCATCAGAGCTACCTCCGATATAGGTGGAGTAAACCAATGCCGTCCCGGCGGGATTCAACTTTGTCACAAAAACATCATCACCCCCACCATTAGTTGTCTGAAATGCCCCCGAGGTCACGTCGTAATTAGTGGAGGGGGTATTTCCCGTAATGTATGCATTGCCGGAAGGGTCTATAGCAATGCTACTGCCGTAATCGTAAGAGCTACCTCCGATATAGGTGGAGTAAACCAATGCCGTCCCGGCGGAATTCAACTTTGTCACAAAAACATCATAGCTCCCACCATTAATGGTCTGAAATGCGCCCGAGGTCACGTCGTAATTAGTTGATTGGGTATTTCCCGTGACATATGCATTGCCGGAAGGGTCTATAGCAATGCTATAGCAGTATTCGCCATAGCTACCTCCGATATAGGTTGAATAAACCAATGCCGTCCCGGAGGGATTCAACTTTGTCACAATAACATCACTGCCCCCATCAAGAGTAGTCTGAAATGCCCCCGAGGTCACATCGTAATCAGTTGAATTGGTATATCCCGTGACATATGCATTACCGGAGGCGTCTATAGCAATAACATTGCCGTAATCGGAAGCGCTACCTCCGACATAGGTGGAGTAAACCAATGCCGTCCCGGCGGAATTCAACTTTGTCACAAAAACATCAAAGCCCCCACCATTAGTAGTCTGAAATGCCCCCGAGGTCACGTCGTAATTAGTTGAATTTGTATAACCCGTGACATATGCATTGCCGGAAGGGTCTATAGCAATGCTAATGCCGTAATCGGAAGTGCTACCTCCGATATAGGTGGAGTAAACCAATGCCGTCCCGGCGGGATTCAACTTTGTTACAATAACATCACTGCCCCCATCAAGAGTAGTCTGAAATGAGCCCGAGGTCACGTCGTAATTAGTTGAATTTGTATAACCCGTGACATATGCATTGCCGGAAGGGTCTACAGCAATTCCAATTGCTTGGTCATCATTACTGCCTCCAATATAGGTGGAGTAAACCAATGGATCTATTATCAATGTTTGCTTCGTATCGTAGGCGGCAAGGGCTATCTGCCAGGCATCACCGTTTTGCACAAAACGACTTTGTATTTCTCTGTCGTCCTGTGAAGTTTTCAACTCTGCCATCCTTACTTCACCAAAGCGAGTTGTATAGCATAGTGCACCTTCTTTCAGATATTCTGAATCACTTCCTCTGAGTGTAAATTTAATTTTGCCGGGATCGGCTCCTGCGTGTACGATGTAGTCATAGCGTAAAAAGCCCCGATCAAAATAATAACGGATATCTATTCCATCATATACATTCTGTACGACTACCTCTTTGTATAAGCCTACATCAGTTGCATGCTTACTGGCATCATTTCCTAACAGGTAGTTGTAGTACCCACTTTGTTGCTGATGACTTTCTGTGCCTGGTTCAGGATTGTACCCTTCCAACTCGAATAATACCCGATGTCCTAATATTGTGCTATTTCGAGTGCTGTGCTCCAATACAGTTGGTTCAGCACTTGAGGCTGATGAGCAGACCGCATCCGGCTGTTGCACTTGATAAAACGTGTAATTGACGCCATACCTGGTAATCCAGGCATCGAGTCCACCCATACGACAGAGATAGAGTACATCGCTGTCCCACTGGCCTTTGTTTTCTATGAAGAATAAGTGGTCAGTTTTCTGCAGTGCTTGTTGTGCCTCGGGGTTTTGGGTCTGTTGGCTTTGTGCCAAACTCATGTATGCTGAACTGATCAACATCACATAAATAAAAGCTTGAAAGGGTAAAAGTCTAAATTGCATAGTAATGATTTTAAATGGTTTGATTAATTCTCACTACAAAGTAAAGCTCCCAAGAGGCATCTCACCAAATTTTCAGAGGTCAATGTTCTGAATAGTAGCTCTCGTGTTCTGAATGGTAAAAATGGAGAGTGGATGGGTGATTTTTGTCTAACTAAACATGGAAAGGCATATAACAAAGCACTGGAAAAAAATCATGATTATTTTCTGCAGTGATTTATCAATTCAATAATTCCTGGTCACCATTGGTACACTGAAAATCACTCTTCACATATTGGGACAAATAAGGCAATATACTACACATACTTTTACTACACATATTGTCCAAACTATATTGAAATTAATAACCCAAAGAGATATTTAACAAATTTGAAAAAAGGACTAAAAATATTGCTCATCTGTATATTAGGATTAGTTCACTTACACGGACAGAATTCTATCATATCTGATTTTAAAAAGATAAAATTCAGCGGGCAAGCCTCTCTCTATGGCAGCACTTATTCCACTTCTGATACTTCAGTGGGATATAGTCCGGGTACTTATGGCATTAGCATTTCAACAAGATTATCCAATAAATTCTTCTCATTGCCTATCAGCATTCGCTATGCCAATAATGGCAGAAGCATCAGTTATCCGTATTTCAGATATGGCATGGCACCCAAATACAAATGGGCAAAAGTTTACCTTGGTAATAATAATATAAGTTTCAACCGATACGCATTTACCGGATTGAATGTTTTTGGTGTGGGCTTTGAAATCACACCTTCCATCTTCTATCTGGGTGCTTTTAAAGGACGCTTTCAAAAAGCTGTATTTATCGATAGTACCAATGCTGATTATCTTAGAATTTATCCTCGTTTAAAAAGCACGGGATATGCAGTTAAAGCCGGCATCAAGACAAGGGTATTTGGCCTATTATTCACTTATGCCAATGTCAGCGAAGAAGAGACTTCAATAGCTTATTACAATCCGAAGTACATCCTGAATCCACGGAAAAGTAAGACAGTAGGTGGCGAGCTATCATTGGTATTCAGCCGGAATATTTCGTACAATTTTTATGGCGGCCTATCCATCTTCACTCGAAATACGCGTGCTATTGACCTTGACACCCTGCTTAAAAATTCAGGAAAAGAGAAACTGCCATCCTGGGCAAAAACTATCGAGCATGACCCGAACATTACAACACAATTAGCATTCGCACATGATCATGTCCTGTCTTACAATAGCAAATTATTTTATCTCAATCTCAGATACAAGTATATACAACCTGAGTATAAGTCACTTAGCATGGGGAATATTAATACCGATCTTTCTCAAATAAGTGTTGAGCCCGGATTCAAGCTTCTTAAACAAAAATTAAATTTTAGTTTAATACTCGGAAAACAATCAAATAACCTCAATAATAAATTAGCGGTCCAAAATAATAACACTATCGTAAATGTAAATGCAAATTATACACCCAGCGACAGATTTAATGTCATCATAGCTTTTAGCAACTTCGGCATTGTCTCCAATTCAGTGGAACAGGACCAAATTGATAGTTTTTCATTAAAAAATGTAAATAATAATATCTCCCTAAGCTCCCTGTATGTCTTATCCAAATCAAATGATATCATAAATACCATAAATTTATCGGCATCCATTCAGAGTTTGCGTGAATTATATGAATATAATGCGCTATACAATAAAACATTCAATAATTCCAGTGCCAATATAATGTATAATCACAATGAAAATAAGGTCCATGCTTATTTCATCGGAATTAATTACAATAATAGTTATTCCCAGTATTTAGCAAGCCAGAACATCCATGGAAATGTACGGAATTTTGGAATTAACGGTGGCTATTCCAAGCCTCTGTTGAAGGAGAAATTAAATGTAAATGCCAATGCCTCCATTAATCTGGCTGGTACTGCAGGCGGCGATTTAAAGCCTGCTTATTCCGCTGGATTATCGGCTTCTTATGCCATAACCAAGAAGACCAATTTTGTGCTGTCGTTTAACTTCTCCTCGATGACAATAGCCAATAGAAATATTAATCAAAAATATTTAAATGCAAATATTACACAAAACTTTTAAGTAATGAAAATAAGTAATAAAAGTAAATTAGTCCTGATTTTTATACTGTTTTTAAACAGCATGGTGACATTTGCACAGACAGTAGATGTCAGCACTGTCGTTACTCCACCCTATTCGCCTTACCTGAGTAGTTATACCCATCTGAAAGATAGGGTAGTCATCACACTTACCAATAAATTTAATAGCACAAAACAGGTATATCTGAAAGCCCGGTTTTTTAGCGATAATGGATTTTCTGCCCAGACCATTGATCAATACAAGCCATTAAATCCGATTGTAATGGGCCCAAATGCGATGTATCAATTACCCGCCAATGATGAGCTCTACGCATTTTTTAATGGGGATAATATCAGTGTAAATAATGGGGATAATAATTTAGGTGATATCCTTGCAGATGGAGTCTTACCGGAAGGCAATTATTCTCTATGTATCGATGTGTATGATTTCAATACAGATCAGAAATTAAGTACTGATGGCATGGGATGTGGCATGATTCAAATTAAATACTTAAATGCACCTCAACTCATTGCTCCATCCTGCGAAAATAGCCAGTTACAATATAATAATCCGCAATCAATAAATTTTTCATGGACTCCTGTGATTCACAACACCCCGATCAATTACGACCTATACATCGTAAAACTCCTGGATGGAGATGTAGCACAAGACGTAATTGAAAATGCCATTGAAACTGGCGCCAACGACCCATTTATCGTAAGAAATATCAACAACACTTCACTGAACTACAATCAACAGTATCGGGAATTGAAGCCTGGCCAATATGCCTGGGCAGTAGTGGCAAAAGTAGTAAACGGTCAATATCCCATCGTGAATAATGGATTGAGCAATGTATGTACTTTCACTGTCGGGGCAGCACATCAGGAAGACAATCAGGTTCAGGCAGGGGGTGATGATAATATTAGCTGTAGTTGCAAGTTAGGCATTCCCAATGGGCTGACTTTAGCCACAGATGTAGCCGTAGGAACGATAGTAAAGACCAGCCATTTTGAAATGGAAGTCACTTCCATTCAGAAAAATGGTGATTTATATAGTGGAACAGGCTTTATTCCGGTTCCATTAATCAATGCCAAGCTCATCAAAGCAAAGGTCAATTTCATAGATATTGAGATTAGAAAATCAGGCAATGAGTATTATCACACTGCGGGTATTATAAAAGCCAATGTGCACCATGACGCTACACCATTTCTCCCGAAACCGGATGTTAACGACCCGGGAAACATAAGTATAGGGCAAAATGAAATGAGCAACCTTTCTGATTTTATCAAAAACAATGCAGAACAAAAAATTTCGTGGTTAAAAAATGCGGCAAATAGTTTTGCATTTTCTGTTCCAATAGGCTTTGACGAAAAACCAATTACAGTAATCATCAGTGATATCACTTTCACGCCGGAACAAGGCTATTTCCAGGCATTATCTGTGGTAGATATGTTAGATGCCAATTCCAAATTTGCACTTTTAGCCAAAGGCGTATGCATTGATAAAAATAGCTTTTGCGGTGATGCAAAGCTGATGCTGGCAAAAGACTTCACAGTACCGGCAATCGGTCTGACCCTGATCGGCGGAGTAAATAATAATGAGGCTACTTCTATCACCTTTGATAAAGATGGATTTAAAAACCTGCACATCGGAGCTAAGTACACCTTTCCTGCGGGAAGCCTGATAGACAAAGGTACAAATACGCCTGCCACCGTTACGCTCCAAAGCGACACGGAAAAGGGATGGAATGACTGGATCGCAGAAGTAAAGTTTTCTCCTTTTTACATCAGTGGCTTTGATGAGTTTTCTTTTGGACCGGATAAAAACGGTACAAAAATGATTTATGATCATTCGGATGTCAGAAATCCCCCGGAAATTCCGAGTCCTTATCAAAGCACCGATCCCAATGAAGCCCCGATCCCTACTAATTTACTTACCTGGAGAGGTTTCTATATTCCTGCAATTCAGATCAGTTTGCCCGGCTATTTTAATAATGCCAGCAATAAGACGCCTACTACTCTTACGGCAGAAAAACTAATCTTCGATGGCGGACTTTCGGGCAATGTGTCTGTAAATAAAATTTTAGACATAGGTGACGGCTCCATGGACAGTTGGTATTTTTCGATTGATCAGTTTAAGCTGGATTTATGGAAAAGTTCGTTTAAGAGCAGTAGCTTAATTGGTAAGATTGTATTACCCCTATCGCACGACTATCAGAATACGACAAACCAGTTGACTTATACCTGCACTTTATCAAAACCACAGAATGGAAGTCTCGACTTCAGTTTTATTATCGCGCCAAAGTCAGATATCGCTTTTAATATTTTTTGGGCAAAGGCAAGGCTGACAGAAGGCACGAGTATAACAGTACAAAAAAGAGGCAGTCAAGACTTCCTGGCTAAGGCAGCCCTATTTGGCTCCATTGATATCCAGGCAGATATAAAGGACATACCCGATATAAAATTAGCCAGTGTAAAATTTGAAAATCTCCGCATCCAGAGTCAGCCGAAGTATTTTGATGTGGACAATGTCCATTTCTCCACTGCCTCACCACAGCATAGTATAGCAGGCTTTACGATTGATCTGGATGCGACACAAGGAAGGGGAATATCAATAGCACTCGACCCCAGAGATCCCGGAAAAGTAAATCTCAACTTCAAAGCATTACTCATGCTGGCCGATGCTGATTTTGTGCCGAAGGCTGATGTGGATTTCAATATATATGGAAAATTTGGGCTGAAAGATGGCCGACCCGATTGGCAGGGGATGGGCGCAGAACTGTCAAGTATCAAGCTATCAGAAGGAGCGCAAATAGGCCCTGTCGGCGTAGAAGGTACGATTGGATATTTTAATGATCATAATGGCTCTTATGGATTTATGGGTGGATTGTCAATGTCTGTAATTGGCATTACAGTAGATGCTAAAGCACAATTTGGCTATAAAAGCACAGGGAATAATGGATTCAATTACTTCTTCATAGATGGAATGTTGGATTTAGGAGACAAGGGAATTCCATTTGCTCCCAGTCTTTCATTATTTGGATTTGGCGGTGGAGCTTATTATAATATGGAACAATCCAAAAAGACCTATTCAGGTGATGATATCAAAGCGACTGTCAAGTATGATCCAAATGATTTATCAGCCTTTACATCACTCTCCGGTATTGTTTACACACCTGTTCAGGGTACATTCGGCATTAAAGCTTCCGTATTAGTTGGCACCACAAATAGAAATATATTGGATGCGGATGGTGGTGTCGAAATGAATTTTAATGCAAATACAGGTGGGGTAAATTACATTATGTTTACCATGAACGGAAGATTCATAGTCAATGCTAAAGATCCTATACCTCAGAAGAACAAGGATTGTATGGGCATTTTAAAGATAGGCATGAAGATGAATTTCGTTGAAAATTCCTTTATGTTTCATGCCGGATTACGATTTGGCGTCCCCAATAACAGCGACAGTACTCTATTAGGCGCCTCGGCCAATTTGGATTTTTATGTGGGTTCTTCCGGTTGGTTTCTGCATTTAGGCAGTCCCTGGAAACATGGTGATTTGTCAGGCGGTGACCCTATTAGCATGAATGTACTCAATATTGCTCGCTTTAGGGCTTACATGCAGTGTGGATCAGGAACAGGTTCCATATTAAGAGAAGATGTAGAGATACAGGGTGTAGCTGCCGTAGATCCGATGCCACCTATCCCTGACTTTATTATGAATATTATCCATGGCAATCATAGCGGTGAAGATGGCAGCCATGCCAACAATGAAAATGTGACGACACAAGAAAGAGGCGATATTAAAGGCGGCCTCGCTTTTGGAGCCAATTTTGATGCTAAACTGGATGTCAAAGTGCTGATATTTTATATGTATGCCGAACTCATGGTAGGTTTCGATGTAGGATTTTACAGTCTTGATTCCAATGCTGCCCTGTGTAGAGCAGATGATGGTAGCATTCAACAAAAGGGTGTAAATGGATTTTATGCTATGGGACAGGCTTACATTGGTGCTAAGATAGATTTAGGGGTGCATGTTGATCTGTTCTTTTTAGAAGCAGACATAAGCATCATTGAAGCCGGTGCCGCGGCATATATCCAAATGGGAATGCCAAGTCCAACCTTTTTTAAAGGTGCTATAGGTGGATATTTTAGTGTACTGGGTGGATTAATTTCCGGTGGATTTAGTCTTCCATTTTATATCGGTGAGCACTGTACCGATTTAGTTTCTGAGAAAATTCCCTTAATCGCTTCAGTAAGACCTGAGACAGAATTTGATCTGACGCAACTCGGCAAAACCTACAATGCCAAAGATGTCCAGGAGGTATATACACAGCCTATCTTTACCTTCAATTATAAAATAGATCAAACATTCTTAATCAAGATACCTGTACCTGACCCGGAGAATGAAGGCCAGACATATATCGAATATAGGTACTACCATCTCTTGCCAAAAGATATGCGGATATGGATAGGTGGTGCTAAGACAAATAAAGAAGGTCGCTTTGGACAAATTTTTGAAAACACTGAACCATCACAAAAACCGCTTGAGATGAACAACTTTAAAGTCTCAGATGATGGTTATTCATTAGTACCCAAAGCAAATCTCTTGTTTGAAAAAGAAAGTACTTTCAGAGCCGAGGTGTCCTCACCTGTAAGAATCTTTAATCTACGTCTAGCGTCCAAAGGCGAAAATAAATACTTTACAAATAATGACAGGAATCAATGGGATACTGCCAGAGATGAACATAATAAGGTTTTTTGGGATCAGCGGAAATTTACTTTCACTACCAACTGTGGAATTAAAGAAATTAAAGAAGAATGGATATCAGACATTCGTCCCTTCCATCGCACACAGAATAATCCCTATGGTGTAAGCGCAGGGATAAAAGAAAATGAATTCCGAAAAGCAAGTGAAGATATTAAGTTTACTACGGTATATAACTCTCATTCTTATGCAATTAATAAATCAGTAAATAATCAAATAAATAAAATAATAGACCCCAAATATCCGGTTTTGTCC
>CAZGKN010000083.1:0-8835 GCA_964525915.1 uncultured Saprospiraceae bacterium
GTTTTCATCATCAGGTAGAGGAATTCAAAACTGCCTATTTCTCAGGTACCTTAATGTATGGCACACTGAAAAATAGGGTTGCTGAAGCCATCACTGAACTTACAGAAAAGATGAACGAAAGATTGAATCAGGTTCATCAATCAAAAGAGCAATATATCCAACAGATTTATGCAAGTTCAGAACATAAGAGAGAAATTGCTGCAAATACGCTAAAGGAAGTTCGTGCGATTATAGGTATGCCTCCACTTAAGTTAAAGGCCTAGTCTTATGAAAGCTTATTTAGATCTTTTACAAAAAATACTTGAGGAAGGTACTGTGAAATCAGATCGAACCGGGACCGGGACAAAAAGTATTTTCGGATATCAGATGCGTTTTGATTTAGCTGAAGGTTTTCCCTTGCTGACTACCAAGAAGTTGCACTTAAAATCTATTATTTATGAATTGTTATGGTTCCTGAAGGGTGATACCAATATTCATTATCTTAATGAGCATGGTGTAAAGATTTGGGATGAATGGGCAGATAAAAATGGCGATCTGGGTCCGGTGTACGGGAAGCAATGGCGGTCCTGGGAAGGTGCAAATGGTGAAACCTATGATCAGATTAAGAGTACAATCAACCTGATAAAAAATAATCCGGATAGCCGTAGAATAATTGTTAGTGCTTGGAATGTAGCCGATTTGGATGCTATGGCCCTCAATCCCTGTCATTGTCTTTTCCAGTTTTATGTAGCTAATGGAAAATTATCCTGCCAACTATATCAACGTTCAGCTGATGTATTTCTGGGTGTACCTTTTAATATAGCCTCGTACGCACTACTGACGATGATGATCGCTCAGGTTTGTGGATTGGAGTATGGTACCTTTGTCCATTCCTTTGGAGATGTACATTTGTATTTGAATCATGTCGAACAAGCAGAATTACAATTGACACGAACACCAGGTCAACTACCTGAAATGCATATTAACCCAGCAGTAACCGATATTGAGAGTTTCAGGTTTGAAGACTTTCAGTTGAATGGATACATTGCGGCGCCTCATATACCGGCTAAAGTGTCTGTATAATTTCAGTAAATTGGGCATTTCAAGCCGTGATTTACACATATAATATTGAATACATTTAAAAAAATTAAATATTAATTTATAATTAATCTAAATAGGGCAGCGAACAATAATATTTGTTAAAATAATTAACACTTTGTTATTTTTGTCACAAAATATATTGGCGGCTTTATATAAACTAAGCATGAGATATCGAGGAACTTTTTTACATATCAATCTAAGAGGATTGTTAGCCATTTTACCTTTACTACTTTTGTTTGCTTCACTCTCTGCACAGACAGGCAATCCAGACAAAGGAAAGGACTTATTCAAAGCAAATTGCGCGGCTTGTCACAATAAGAATATGAAGGACAAGATGACTGGCCCTGCTTTAGGGACAGTGCTTGATGACTGGGCTCCGTACCCCAGAAAGGATTTGCATGATTGGATCAGAAATTCACAGGCAATGATTGCCGCTGGTCATCCTAAGGCTGTAGAGTTGTGGAATCAATATAAGCCTGTAGTCATGACTCCTTTTACTTCATTAAGTGATCAGGATATGGACGACCTGCTTGCTTATATCGATGGCGTTGCAAAAGGTACTTATGGAAAAGCAGCTCCTGTAGCTGGTACAGAAGTACAAAGTGAGGAACCTGCAAATAAAAGCTGGATGTACTGGGTGCTATTCGCTGTCTTTGCAATAATAGCACTGGTGCTCAGTAATATTATTTTTAATCTCAGGAAAATTTCTTCTTCTCAGGAAGGTAAAACAATAAAGGACAGGACACTGAAAAGTGTGCTCACAAGTAAGGGGGTACTGGGTGTGGTTATTTTAGCATTAATCGCTTTAGGCAGTTTTACAACTGTCCATAATGCAATTAACTTTGGAAGGCAGCAAAATTATCAACCTACCCAACCAATCAATTTTTCGCACAAAATTCATGCCGGGGATAATAAAATAGATTGTAAATTCTGTCATGATGGTGCCAGGAGAAGTAAGCAATCAATAATACCTGGTGCAAGCACCTGTATGAGTTGCCATAAGGCAGTTAAGAAAGGTACACTTTCCGGGACAGCAGAAATCACTAAGATATATGCTTCTAATGGATTTAATCCGATGACAGACTCCTATATAGATAACTATATGTCCATGTCTGACAAGGATGCAGGTAAGATTTATAAAAAATGGATAGCACAGCAATATAGAAGCGAGAATGATGGTGTAAGCACTGCTGATGCTGAAGCTTTTGCAAAAGATCAATGGAATGATATTGTGAATTCAATGACCAGTGAAACTAAAGCTTCTGTCAAAGGCCCTATCGAGTGGATTAGAATTCATAATCTACCAGATTTTGTTTATTTTAATCACTCTCAGCACGTTACAGTTGGTCAGATAGCATGCCAGAAATGTCATGGTAAAGTAGAAGAGATGGACGTAGTCAGACAATATAGCACCCTGTCCATGGGCTGGTGTATTAATTGTCATCGTGAAACAGATGTGAAGTTTACAGAGAATCCATATTATGATTCGTATGTAAATTATCATAAAGAAATGAAAGAAGGTAAGCGTACTTCGGTTACCGTAGAAGATATAGGTGGTCTGGAATGTCAGAAGTGCCATTATTAATTGCTGATTTCAGCGAAAATTGAACGTATTTCTATTTAGGATATGAAAGAAATGAAAGAGAATTATTGGTCAGGAGTCGAAGAGTATATTCAAGACGATAAATTTGTAGAATCCACGAATAACGAGTTTTTTGAATCACCAATACTTAATGATTTATCCTCCGGAGATCACGAAAATGGTATTGGTAATACTTCGAGGCGTGACTTTTTAAAGTATATGGGCTTTGGCCTTGGAGCGGCTACAATTGCTGCAGGGTGCGAGACACCTATCCGAAAGGCTGTGCCTTATGTTGTAAAGCCGGATAGCATTGTACCTGGTGTTGCTAATTATTATGCATCTACTTTTGTAAAAGGTAATGATGTTTTACCTGTTGTAGTTAAAACAAGGGAAGGCAGACCAATTAAAATCGAAGGGAATACCCTTTCATCCTTTTCAAATGGGGGAACAAGTGCAAGAGCTCAGGCTTCTGTTCTGGACCTGTATGAAACCGGTAGATTCCAAAACCCCGGCACTTCAGATAGTAAAGGAGGGTTTAAAAAGACAAGCTGGGGTGATTTAGATAAAGCTGTAATGGGAGGGCTCAATGCCAGCACCAGAGTAGCTATAATCTCAAATTCAATTAATAGTCCTTCTACACTTGCTGCAATAGAAGCATTTAAGGCTGCATTCCCTGCTACTAATCATGTCACTTATGATCCGATTTCTTCATCAGCTATAATCATGGCCAATGAGAGAAGTTTTGGTAAAAAGGTTTTCCCGGGCTATCATTTCGACCAGGCAACCTTAGTAGTGAATTTTGGTGCGGATTTTCTGGGAACATGGGTCTCTCCTGTAGAATATGCCAGTGCATGGGCTGCTGCCAGAAAAGTTAAAGATTTTAAAAACCCGGATATCACCCGTTTGATCCAATTCGAAAGCAATATGTCTTATACCGGCTCTAATGCAGATAACCGGTTATTAATAAAGCCATCTGAACAAGGACTTGCAATTGCAAAATTGTACAATGCACTTTCAGGTGGAAGTCTTCAGGTTAGCGGAGCTTTAAGTGACGCTAAGTCAGAGAAATCTATTGCTACAGTAGCGAAGGATCTGATGGACAGACACAATGCAGGAAAAGCAACTTTAGTATTGTCTGATTCAAATAATGTTGCAGAACAAATAATTATTAATAAGATCAATGAACTGTTAGGTAATTATGGCCGTACCATCGATCTGAATAATTTTTCTAATCAGCGAAAGGGTGTTGATACTGACATGGTGACGCTCATTTCTTCTATGAAAAGTGGCGCTGTGGACATAGCAATTGTTCTGGGTGATGCAAATCCGGCTTTTGATTTACCGGATGCTAAAGCCTTTGCAGACGCATTTTCTAAGGTAAAAACACGAGTAACTTGTGCGCTCATACCGAATGAGACGACAGCACTTTGTACTCATTCTGCACCAGATAATCATTTTCTGGAATCCTGGGGAGATGCACAACCCAGAAATGATGTTTACTCAGTTATTCAGCCAACAATTGCACCATTATATAATACAAGGCAGGCTGAATTGTCATTGTTGACATGGGCTCAGCATCCTGCTTCTAAACTTAGTAAGGATACAGCATATCTGTCATTTGTGCAGGAAAATTGGAACAAAAGTTTATTTAGCCGACAAAGCAATTACTCTTCATTCCAGACATTCTGGGATAATACGATACATGATGGTATAATTGAAATGCCTGCTGCACAAAGTAGTGCAACAGTGGGCGTTGATGTTGCTTCTCTGGCAAGTGCTATTACCCAACCCCAGAAAGGAGCAGTAGAAGTGAAAGTCTATGAATCCATTGGGGTAGGAAGTGGTGCATACGCAAATAATCCATGGCTACAGGAATTGCCTGATCCGGTAACCCGTAGTGTTTGGAATAGCCTGCTGCATATCCCTGTTTCCTGGGACGGAGATAGTAATTTTGTTTATTATCTTGACCTTAATAAGGATGGACTTTTAGTTGAAGTTGCTAATGGCTCAAATAAAATTGCAGAAATTCCAGTAGTCCGGCAGTTTGGTCAGATGAAAGATACAGTAGCAATGCCGCTAGGGTATGGAAGAAAGCAAGGAAGTCCCGCAGCGATTAATGTAGGTGTGGATACCTATTCCTTCCTGAGCAGAGATAAAGATGGAAATACACAATATTGGGCTGGACAAGTTAAGGTAACACCAACAGGTGGCCGTGATAAAGACTATGCTAGTGTCCAGGATCATCATACGATGGGAGTTCGCGGAAAAGATAAGTCCGGAAAAGAAATCAATGTCGATGAGAAGGAAATCATGGTCTTAGGAAATGGATATCAGGGTGGATTTACTGATCGGTCGATTTTGTATTCTGCTGATATAGCCAATCTGGAGGAGAAAACCAAAGCCTTAAAAGCTAAACGCGAAGTTGCAGCACACCTGAATAATGAAACAATCTATCCGGGGCATCAATATCTATATGAACAGGGTCATCACTGGGGTATGAGTATTGATACTACACTTTGTATTGGATGCGGTGCTTGTCAGGTAGCTTGTATGTCTGAGAATAATGTTCCTGTAGTAGGTAAACATGAAGTACACAGACATCATGAAATGACCTGGTTGAGAATAGACAGATATTATTTTGGTGATGTTTCTTCACCCAATGTCTTCTACCAACCTATGATGTGTCAGCATTGTGATAATGCACCTTGTGAGAATGTTTGTCCGGTGAATGCGACAAATCATGGAGCAGAGGGTATTAACCAAATGGCTTATAATCGTTGTGTAGGTACGCGTTATTGTGCCAATAACTGCCCATATAAAGTGAGACGCTTCAATTGGGCTGATTATACCACAGCAGATTTATTCCCATTCAATGAGAGTAACTTCATGCCGGATGGAACCAGTAAGTTCTATGAAGACAATATTGTAAGAATGGTATTTAATCCGGATGTTACTGTCAGATCCAGGGGTGTCATGGAAAAATGCTCACTTTGTTTCCAGAGAATACAGGAAGGTAAGTTAAAAGCAAAGATTGAGAAAAGGGATGTTCAGGATGGTGATATCAAGACAGCTTGCGTCTCTGCCTGTCCAACAGGTGCTATTCAATTTGGCGATCAGAACAAAAAAGATGGTCTCCTGATGAAACATTGGGCTGAACCAACTTCTTACTTTGTTTTGGAAGAAATAAATACCAGGTCCAATATTGGATACAAGATGAAAGTAACCAATAAGAATAAAGATTTAGCATAAGCTAGTAATACTAAAACCAAAAATGTAACTGAATGTCAGCAGTTGTATCTCCGATAAGAAAACCGTTAATATACGGTAATAAAACATATCATCAGATTACTGAAGATATCTGCTCGCCTACAGAAAAGGCTCCTACCAGGCAATGGATAATTGGTTTTATTGTCGCTGTGACATTATTGTCCTTTGGAGTATTTTGTATTCTGTGGCAGATATATTACGGCGTAGTCGTTTGGAACTTAAACCGGACAATTGGATGGGGATATGGTATCACTAACTTCGTTTGGTGGATCGGTATCGGACATGCCGGTACATTGATATCTGCGATTTTATTATTGTTCAGACAAAAATGGCGTACAGGCGTAAACCGTGCCGCTGAAGCGATGACAATATTCGCTGTAATTTGTGCGGCTATTTTCCCTGTCATCCACGTAGGACGAATCTGGATGCTGTTTTATTTCATCCCACTACCAAATACCAGAGGACCTTTATGGGTCAACTTTAACTCACCGCTGCTTTGGGACGTTTTTGCGATCAGTACTTACTTTACAGTTTCCTTATTATTTTGGTACACTGGATTAGTACCTGATTTCGCTACTATCCGCGATAGAGCTTCCGGTTTTAGAAGAAAAATGTATAATGTTCTTTCTTTTGGTTGGGTAGGCGCAGCGAAGCATTGGCAACGATTTGAATCTTTATGCTTAGTCTTAGCTGGTTTAGCTACTCCACTGGTATTATCCGTTCACACGATAGTATCTTTTGACTTTGCGACCTCAGTAATACCAGGATGGCATACTACGATATTTCCACCTTACTTTGTTGCTGGTGCCATTTTTTCTGGATTTGCTATGGTGCAGACTCTAATGTTGGTGACCAGAAAAGCATTGAAGCTCGAAGATTATATTACGATAAATCACATTGAGTCAATGAATAAGGTAATTGTACTTACTGGCTCGATCGTGGGTGTTGCTTATTTATCCGAATTATTTATTGCCTGGTATTCAGGCGCTGTATATGAACAATTTGCCTTTGCTAATAGGGCTGCAGGTATTTATTTCTGGGCTTACATGGGTCAGATGGGATGTAATGTATTATCACCACAAGTGTTCTGGTCAAGAAAGATAAGAACAAGTATCTGGTGGACATTCTTCATTTCAATATTCGTAAACATAGGAATGTGGTTTGAACGATTTGTGATTATTGTAACCTCTCTGGCCAGGGATTTTCTGCCATCAAGCTGGAGTTATTACTATCCTTCCTGGAATGAGATTGGAATTTATCTGGGAACATTTGGTATTTTCTTTACTTTCTACCTGATTTTCGTACGTATTGCCCCAGTGGTAGCGATAGCCGAAGTAAAAGCGATTCATAAATTAGCAGGTAATCAGTACAGATTCAGTAATCAGGGTGATGAGCATCATGAACCACATGGTTCTACATCACTTATTGCAGATGATAATGAATCAGATAATCAAGATGATCATTCACATAATCATTGATAAATCAATAAAGAATGGAAAGTAACAAAAAAGAAATATTGTTTGGACTCTTTGATGATGAGACGCAGTTATTAGCAGCTGTTAAAGAAGCTAATAATCAGCATCTGAATATAGATGATGTATATACACCATTTCCGGTACATGGATTAGATCCATTACTCGGATTGTCAGAATCCAGACTTCATATAGCTGGTTTTATATATGGTATGATCGGTACATTGACTGCATTCCTTGGCATGACCTGGGTTTTTGTAAGTGATTGGCCAATTATTTTTGGTGGTAAACCCTATTGGCCGGTACCATCTTTTATACCCATTACTTTTGAGTTGACAGTTTTATTTTCAGCCATCGGAATGACAGTTACCTTTTATACTGTGTGTGGTTTAGGGCCAGGTGTAAAAGCTAAAACACTTCACGACAGAATTACGGATGATAAGTTTTGTATTGCTTTTGATGTGAGTAACACAACAGATGAAGATAACAATGCCTATCATTCATTATTTTCAAAATTTGGTGCCTCTCATGTAGAGACAAAAACTATGTAATCAGGAAAGATGAGAAAACAAGATTATATGAAACTGACTACGGTATTAATGCCTATTATACTGATGTCTTTAGCTGTTGGTTTTTCAGCATGTTCTTCTGCAGATGGCAATAATCCGGGTCATGAATATATGATGGATATGGGCCATTCCGTATCTTATGAAGCGAATACGATTGACGAGTTTTATTATAATCGCTGGGATCCTGCACAATATTATGATTTATCTGCTCCACGAACATCAATTTCTGGCACAATCGCCAGAGGTGAAGCTGGGATATCAAAATATTACAGCTCCACTATTCCTGAGAAATATAGGGAAGCATTGCAAGATGAAGAGATAAATGGTTCGGTGCCTTATTATTACGGGGATACAGAAGATGAAAGACAGCGGGCAATAAAGGAAATTATTAATAACCCGATCCCTATTACAAAGGAAAGTTTGGCTAATGGCAAAGAATTATTCGATATAGTTTGTGCAATTTGTCATGGTCCAAAAGGTGACGGAAATGGATATCTGGTGCGTGATGGAGGTAAATATCCTTCCCAACCTGCAAATTTTTTATCGGATGACCTAATTAATTCATCTAATGGCCGGTATTATCACGCTATTATGCACGGAAAGAATGTGATGGGTAGTTATGCCGACAGGCTTTCATACACTGAACGATGGGAGGTGATCCAATATATCCGGTCAATGAAGGCAACTTCAAAAGGTAAGAAATACAATGAAACTGAAAATACTTTTAATACCACAGATAGAATAGTGTCTTCTGCTAATACTGACAAAAATACAGTCGAAGGTACTACAATCCATGTGGGGATGACCATAGATAGTACGAAAGTAAAGATTGAGAAATAGCTTATTAATATTTGTTTAAAAAGAG
>CAZGKN010000083.1:8894-10792 GCA_964525915.1 uncultured Saprospiraceae bacterium
TATATGGAACAATTCACAGTTACATCAAGACAAAGAACCATCATGTTTATTATGATGGGAATAGGAGTATTATCCATGCTTTTAACATGGATTACTGATTCAGATCCTTTACATACCAGGTTTTGGGCAAACTTTTTATTGAACACAGTCTTTTTTACGGGTATTTCTTTGATAGGATTATTCGGTATTGCTGCCTTTGTTTGTACATACACCGGTTGGTTTATAGTATTTAAGCGTATCTGGGAGGCATACTCTATGTTTATTATTGTAGGATTAGGTTTGATGTTGATTATTGTAGCAGGGATTTGGGGTAATTTTCATCATATTTATCACTGGTCTGATGCTCATTCTGTAGCTGAGGATAAGATTTTAGCTGGTAAGTCTTCATTTTTAAGTCCTGGATTTTATACAGCGATTACTCTCTTATTCATGTTGGTCTCTTATTGGATTGCTAGAAGAATACGGTCTTTATCTCTTGATGAAGATGTAAATAAGACTGCTGATTATGAGCAGTATAGAAAGATTAAATACCTGTCTGCAATATATTTACCCATATTTGGATTTATCAGTGTAGTAGTAATTTGGCAGTGGTTGATGTCGATTGACCCGCATTGGTTTAGTACCATGTACGCCTGGTACGTTACTGTGAGTTGGTTTGATGCGATGTTGTGTCTTACTATTTTGATTGTTATATCTCTAAAAAGTAAAGGCTATTTGGAATTTGTTACTAATGAACACTTGCAGGACCTAGGAAAATACCTTTTTGCGTTCAGTATTTTCTGGACTTATCTATGGTTTGGACAATATATGTTGATTTGGTATTCTAATAATGGGGAAGAAACAACTTATTTCAATACACGAATAGTGCAGTATCCGGTAATGTTTTGGGGCATTCTGATTATCAATTTCTTACTACCGTTTTTAGTCCTCATGAGAAATGATACTAAGCGGAAGGTAGGAATAATGACCTTTGTTGCTGCTACTGTATTCTTTGGGCATTATATGGATTTTCATCTGATGGTAATGCCAGGTGCATTGCATACTGCTCATGAATTGAGTGGTCATGCCGTAGATGCTGCGACTAATCACCATGAGGCTGTTAGCCATTTTAAGATGGGATTTACTATTCCCGGATTATTAGAAATAGGTAATTTAATTGGCTTTTTAGGATTATTCTTATTGTTTACTAAGAATCAGATGGCGAAAGCATCTTTAGTGCCTAAGAATGATCCGTTTTTAGGTGAGAGTATTCACCACCATGTTTAATTATAAAGTATAAACTGAATAGATCAGATGAACACATTAATAATTTTAGGCAGTATAATTTTAGCTGGGGTAATAATTTTCCAGATAGCCCGGATTAATGATATGATGAAAATAGTACGTGGGCAAGATCCTATGTACGAAGAAAGAGTTTATACACGCCAAGCTGCATATATTGTAGTTTTCTTTGTAATCTTTTTGATTTTGACATTATGGTCAGCATATCATTTAAGAAATTCAATGTTCGGGTATGGCCCACTTAAATCTGCATCGCTGCATGGATTTAAGACAGATCATTTATTTAATATTATCACTGCTGTTACCGGTGTAGTTTTTGTGTTAACACACATATTGCTGTTTTATTTTTCCTGGAAATATCGGTACAGAAACAATAGAAAGCCGCTCTTTATTCACGAAAATAATAAGTTAGAGATTATCTGGACAGCTGTACCAGCTGCATTTATGCTATATCTGATTTTTTCAAGTATTATATTATTTAATAATGTGATGGAAGATGTGACTCCAAAGGATAACCATTTGGAGATCGAAGCTACAGGAATGCAGTTTGCCTGGGTCATACGATATCCGGGTAAGGATAACAAGCTGGGAGCCCGGGATTATAAACTAATTACCGG
>CAZGKN010000083.1:10802-12348 GCA_964525915.1 uncultured Saprospiraceae bacterium
AGCTTAGGTCAGGATTGGCATGATCCTAAGAACTGGGATGATATCATACCAGATGAAATAGTATTACCTAAAGGACGTAAGGTGAAAGTAAGAATTGGATCACGTGATGTACTTCATAGTTTCTTTTTACCTCATTTTAGAGTAAAAATGGATGCTGTGCCAGGTACTCCTACCTCATTTATTTTTACACCCTCTATCACTACTGCAGAGTTTCGTAATAACCTGAGAAAGTATCCTGAATGGAATGTGCCGGCAGATCCTAAAGATCCGGGGGGAAAGAAGAAATGGGAAACATTTAATTTTGAATTAGCCTGTGCAGAATTGTGTGGAAATAGCCACTTCTCTATGCGGAAGGTAGTGAAAGTTGTTACTGAGAAAGAATATAAAGCATGGTTGAGAACTCAGCAATCTTATTATATTGCCAGTATTAAAGGTACGGATAGTGATCCCATGAGAAATCCACAAGATTCTACCACCAGTAATACAGCACCGGTTGATTCTGCTAAATAGTTTGCAAAAGAAAAACAAATTTTGACAATAATATTTCAATAATAATATAATGGAAAATCAAAAAGAATTGACATTAGATCCTATCGAAGAGTTAATCGAGAAAAACGGATATGATGATCATTTCCATGACCATCATGAAGGCGACAAATACCAATCTGGTTTTGTCAGTAAGTATATCTTCAGTATGGATCATAAAACTATTTCCAAACAGTTTTTGATCACTGGTATAATTTGGGCAGTAATTGGTGCGCTGTTTTCTGTAATATTCCGTATTCAATTAGGTTTTCCGGACTCAGATATGTCCTGGCTAAAGCCATTATTAGGTGGATGGATAGTAGTGAATGACGCAGGTATTGGTTCATTATCCAATGATTTTTACTATGCACTGGTTACTATGCATGGTACGATATTGGTATTTTTCGTTTTGACAGCAGGTTTATCCGGTACTTTTAGTAATTTTCTGATACCACTACAGATAGGTGCCAGAGATATGGCATCGCCATTCTTAAATATGCTCTCTTACTGGTTCTTTTTCTTAGCGAGTGTTACTTTGATGTATTCATTATTCTTGAATACCGGACCTTTTGCCGGTGGCTGGACAGCATATCCTCCACTCAGTGCATTGCCGCAGGCCAGCTCTGGTTCTAAAGGCGGTATGACACTGTGGATAGTTAGTATCATATTCTTTGTGATTTCAGTATTATTAGGTGGTATAAATTATATAACCACGGTGTTGAATTTACGTACTAAGGGTATGAGAATGTGGGATTTACCGCTCACAGTATGGTCTTTCCTAATCACAGCAAGAGTAGGACTATTATCTTTCCCTGTTTTAGTTTCCGGATTATTTTTAATGATTTTTGATAGAGGCTTTGGTACAAGTTTTTACCTGAGTGACATTTTTATTGCCGGTACTGCATTAGAAAATGTAGGAGGTAGCCCAATACTTTATCAGCATTTATTCTGGTTTTTAGGGCATCCGGAAGTATATATTATCATTTTACCTGCTATGGGTATCGTATCAGAAGTGTTATCA
>CAZGKN010000084.1:0-12304 GCA_964525915.1 uncultured Saprospiraceae bacterium
TGCCTGTTATTGCTATAGTTTGTATCACATCTTCTGAACAAATAGTTTGTGCAGAGGGCGTAGCTGTCACATCCGGTGGCGGATTAACAGTCACAGTAGCTGTGATCGGTGTACCGGTACATCCATTTGCTGTCGGTGTGATAGTAAATGTGGTAGTCTGTATCGTATTGGTGGTGTTAGTCAGTGCACCGGAAATGTCACCACTGCCACTGGTAGCTATGCCGGTCAGGTTGCTGGTATTATCGCGAGTCCAGTTGAATATTGTGCCACTTACATTGCCTGTTATTGCTATAGTTTGTATCACATCTTCTGAACAAATAGTTTGTGCAGATGGTGCAGCTGTTGCATCCGGTGTCGGATTGACAGTTACAATAGCGGTGATCGATGTACCGGTACATCCATTTGCTGTCGGTGTGATAGTAAATGTAGTAGTCTGTATTGTATTGGTGGTGTTAGTCAGTGCACCGGTAATATCACCACTACCACTGGCAGCAATACCGGTCAAGTTGCTTGTGTTATCTCGTGTCCAGTCAAATGTAGTTCCTGCGACACTTCCTGTCAATGCAATTGACTGGATTACAGCACCAGAACATATCGTTTGGGTACTTGGTGTCACTGTCGCATCCGGTGTCGGATTGACAGTCACAGTGGCGGTAATCGGAGTACCGGTACATCCATTTGCTGTCGGTGTGATAGTAAATATGGTAGTCTGAATCGTATTGGTGGTGTTGGTCAGTGCACCGGAAATGTCACCACTGCCACTGGTAGCAATACCAGTAAGGTTGCTGGTATTGTCGCGAGTCCAATCAAATGTAGTTCCTGCAACATTTCCAGTCAATGCAATTGTCTGGATTACAGCACCAGAACATATTGTTTGGGTACTTGGTGTAGCTGTTGCATCCGGTGTTGGATTGACGGTTATCGTGAAATTGATAGTGTCTGTGCAAGAAATTGAAGGCATAGGTACGCCCACATATAAAATTGCAATTGCATTCTCAGGTTCATTATTAAAACTCATTGGAATACAATTGTATTGTAGAGATCCATTAAAGGTCAGATAATATATGCCAGGTGTAGTAGGCGCAGTAAAATTATCATTGCCGCTATAATATTGTGTACTAGAACCAAATGAACTAAAGCAATGGATAGTCGTGTTTGATCCGCCAATTCCTATATATTGTTGATAAACACAACCTGGACAATAGCCGGTAAATACAGATACAGCATCAAAAGATAAATTTACAGTACTTGCCGGTGCAACAGAAGCTTCATTAGCGCCTCCATTTATCTTAATATTGGAGTAGGTAACTCTACGCCCTCCATAGTCCATAATGCGTGGATCGCCTACTGTACTAGTCGAACCAATAGCCTGGATATGAGCGACTATAGGTGCATTGGTATTATTAGTAGCTGTAAATGGGTTAATATCTCCACTACCGCTAGCTGCAAGTCCGATACCGACTTGATCATTAGTCCAGTCAACATTACTAAAACTGCCCGTAAATTGTATCGCATCCGCACCTTCACCATTACAATAGTCGAAATTACCGATAGAATTTAAGACCGGTTGAGATAATACCCGACCTACTATTGTATCAATAAATAGGTTGCTACATTCCTCATAAACACCTTCTACTATTATGTCATCTCCATCGACCAATGAATCGGTGACATATGTATTGCTGGAGCCAGTCTGTACCTGTGTACCGTTCAGATACCAGGTAAATGTTGGGTTCGTGCCTGCCTGATGGCTGACAGTAAAGGTTGCATCAGTACCTGAGCAAACTGGCACAGGATCTTGCACCACTGATTGTTGCGGATCGAAAGTCAGCACCTGTGTCTCATAAGCTCCCATATCTACCGTACAATCAAATATCCGTGGATCGCCGCCTACATCTTCAGAGTATCCGGATATGTAACTATTGTCGCCACTATTCATTGCTGGAGAACTTGATTGAAGAATCAAGCCATCATCATTAGTACCCCAGGTATCATCGGCTCCATCCACATCTCCGGCATTTACAAATAGTGGATCAGTATCACCATCAATGTTGCCATTTGTATTGTCATGAATACCTTGTATCAAACTATTGGCTGCAATCAGAGAGCTGCCTGGGGTTATAGTTATATTGCCGTTGTTCCCATATATGATAGAGTTCCGGATCTGAACTGTACTCAGGTTTTCGATAGCTATAACACTATTAGTACTATTATTATCTGTTAGAGTACAGTTGATTAGTGTACTACTTCTCCTATTCCAAATTGCACTACCACGACCATTGGCAGTATTATCGTTAAAAACACAATTGATAAATAGGCTGCTGCAATAATTAAAAACAGCTCCACCTTCCATCGCACTATTTCCCTGTAAAATGCAATTCAATACTATTGGAGAACCAGCTTGTAAAGATATAGCACCACCAGTTTCGGCTGTATTGTTTAGAAATGTACAATTGGAAATCAAAGGGGAGCCTGATCCTTCATGGTATATGGCGCCTCCTTCACGAAATGGAGTTGAATTACCTGAAAATATACAATTGGTAATGACAGGAGAACCATCGCTATTATAGATTCCTCCGCCATATCCCCAACTTGTTGTATTATTTGAAAAGCTACAGTTCCGGATAACCGGGGAAACACGGTAGTTGAATATACCTCCACCACCCATAAAGGAACCGTTCCCATCCCGAATGGTAAAGCCATCCAGTTCTGCTGCATTACTCAAGCCATTATTATTATTATTGATGACACTTTTTCCATTGCCTTTGAGAATGGTCACATTGGCTTCCCAATCCCGCTGACTGATATTCGTTTCAGTACCGGTGAAGCCACCAAAAATTTTCACACCTTCTTTCATCGCGAAAGATGTATTCAGAGCGGGAAGATAAGTCCCAGCAGCCACCCAGATCGTATCGCCTGCACTACTATAGTCGATGACAGTCTGCAAATTTCCATCAGCTGTCGCCCATGTGGTATAAGGTGCTGAACCGCTACTTCCTGACTTTACATATCGCACCGTAGCGGATAAATCCAAACTAAAAGAAGAACTTAATAGAATCAATGCAATGCCAGTGATGAAATTTGCACTTTTGCTTAAAGGATGTTTTACTTTTTCAATAAATAAATGGCATAAATTAATAAATAATAATTTCATATATATGTATTGTACAGATTACTAATAATATATGATAAAATTAGAAAGTGCTCAAAATATCTTGGGTAAACATTTGTTTATTTACCATACACAATACTTTTATGGGTCCAATGCTGTGAACTTAATTTAATAGCAAGCCTGGACCAGATAATACTTCCTGGTTTTACCAATTAAAAATTTAAAAATATTTTTTTGGAGATACGTAATTTGTAAAATATTCAAAAAAGAATTCGATCTGAATATTACTTACAAACAATTGCACTAAAATATGAATTACAAATATAATTTTTTTATAATATTTAACTGTCTGGAATATATTAACAAAAATTAACATTTTTTTGACGCTGAATAGACAAAAGCAAGAGTTGAGCTAAAGAAATAATCAGAGACATAAACAAATTCTACATTCAATAATATTTAATAATGCAGATATTTAAGTAATTATTCTGAAAACATATCAATATTTATGTTCGAAAAATATTAAAGTATTAATAGATTTTGAAATATAGACCAAATTGAATATAATGCATAATAGCTCATAAAGCAAATATAAACAACAAGGGGCAGCCTGAATGAGCACCCCTTTGTTATTATATAAACAAAATAATTGCTACACTCACTAAAATGCGTACTTGTCTGGCGGCTGATATGAGTGCATTTTTAATTCTTATCATTTGTAATGCTGTAAAATTCTAGCAGTATGTAAGGGATCGGAAGGGCCATGGTACCGGCCCTGTACCGCTACGGAGTGCAACGAATCCCTTAAGTGCCCTGCCCGGAGCGAACGAAGTGAGAAAGGGCACGCCCAAATAGAAACAATATTGACGCTGCTATCTGTATTTATAGCTGAAAAATACCGAAGTAATCAGAATAAAATATTGAAAAACAGCGAAACTGATCAGCGATACATATCATTGATGGTGGCCAGTGTCGCAGCGCCGGGGCAGAGTTCCTGTTGTGAGAGCGCACTCAGTGGAGTTTTGCTGAGTTTCAACAGCTTGTCTAGACTAACTGTCTCAGGGTCGATATAAATCAGACCGGTCAACACTTCATGGTTCTTACGGGCTTCATGGATCTTACTCAGTGCAACATCCTTGTCAGTCGGATCCCAATCGGATTGTAGCTTGTGTACGGCAATTTGTGACTCGTCATGTAGTGTGATGTACTGTGTGGTACCTTCGGCCTGTGCGACCAGAATCTCCTCGCGATGGGGGACTAAGTCAATGGCGCCGGTCGCTTCTATATGATCGCGGGTGTATTCGTATGACTTTGTCGAGCCGGGGTTATTATTGAAAGTAACGCAGGGCGAGATGACATCAATCAGTGCAAAGCCGGGATGTGACAGGCCAGCTTTGATGAGTGGAACCAACTGGTCTTTGTCGCCACTAAAACTACGGGCGACGAATTGCGCCCCCAACTCCAGTCCGAGCGCTACCAGGTCTATACTCTGAAACTGATTGTTTGAGCCGGCTTTACTGATAGAGCCGACATCAGCCGTCGCACTGTCCTGACCTTTAGTCAATCCATAACAGCCATTATTCATCACGATGTAGAGTACATTCAGATTGCGGCGGATCGCATGGACAAACTGACCCATCCCGATCGAAGCAGTATCGCCATCGCCACTCACTCCCAGATAAACGAGGTCATGGTTTGCCGCAGCGGCACCGGTAGTCACTGATGGCATACGCCCATGAACGGAGTTAAAACCATGCGACTGTGCCAGGAAGTAGGTAGGCGACTTCGATGAGCAGCCAATTCCTGACATCTTTGCTAATCTATGTGGTTCCAGTGCGATATCAAAGCAAGCCTGTACGATGGAGGCATTGATGCTGTCATGACCGCAGCCGGCGCAGAGTGTTGATAATCTGCCCTCATAGTCGTGTTTATAAAATCCGATGGCATTTTTCTCTGCATTGGGATGTCTGAAACTGGGTTTTAGATAAGTCATATTTCTTTAATTTCTGCGTGTTTAGTGAATGGAAGTAACTTCGGCAAGTTGAGACTGAATCCGCTCAGTGATAAATACCGGCGTGATCGGTAGTCCATCATAGTTCAATACCCGGATCAGTTTAGCGGGATTGATTTCCAGTTCATTGATGAGCAGTGTACGCATCTGTGCATCCCTGTTTTGTTCGATGATGAATGTTTTATCATGCTTTTCGATAAATTCGCTGATCGCTGTGCTGAATGGGAAAGCAGTGACCCGGATAGCATCCAGTGCTATACCTTCTGCACCGAGCATGTCCAGTGCTTCTTCGACAGCATACATCGTAGTGCCAAAATAGAGTACGCCCATAGTTGTCGGTTGGGCTGCTTTACGGATCACGGGTGCAGGAACCAACGTCTTTGCAGTTTCCCACTTACGGGCGAGGCGCTCCATGTTGCGTACATAATCATCTCCATTCTCGGTATAGCGTGCATCCTCATCTTTTGAGCTTCCTCTCGTTAGAAAAGCGCCTTTACTCGGGTGTGTACCCGGAAGTGTGCGATAAGTGATGCCATCGCCATCGTAATCCTGGTACCGGCCATAGGACTTCATGTCTTCAAGCTCCTGATAGTTGAGTACCTTGCCTCTGTCAAAAGCTGCATTGTCATCCCATCGGAAAGGCTCACAGAGATGATCATTCATGCCAAGATCGAGATCAGTCATGACGATTATCGCGGTCTGGAGTCTTTCAGACAAATCAAAAGCTTTGGCTGTGAATGAAAAACATTCCGAAGGACTGGCAGGGAAGAGCAGCACATGCTTGGTATCCCCATGGGAAGCATAAGCCGCCAGAATCAGATCGGACTGTTGTGTACGCGTAGGCATACCGGTCGATGGACCGGAGCGCTGTACATCGATCAGCACTACCGGGATCTCAGCGAAGTAGGAGAGGCCTATGAATTCGTTCATCAGTGAAAGTCCCGGACCGCTGGTCGCTGTAAACGAGCGGGCACCGTTCCAGTTAGCGCCGATGGCCATGCCGATCGCTGCCAGTTCGTCTTCTGCCTGGATGATGGCATATTTATGATTTCCTTCCGCATCAATGCGGTATTTCTTACACCAGGATTCAAAAGAACTCATCACTGATGTAGATGGTGTGATTGGATACCAGGATCCTACAGTAGCACCGGCATACAGTGCACCCAGACCGCAGGCATTATTGCCATCCGTCATGATGCGGTCACCAATCAGATTACGGCGCTCTACACTGACGGGTAGCGGACAGGAGAAATGTGCAATCGCATAATCATGGCCTAACTTCAATGCAAGAAGATTGCCGGGTATCAGTTTTTCTTTTGCTGCAAATTCCTCACGAACTATATCATTGATGACTTCCAGTTCGATATCTATCAATGCCGCCAGTGCGCCTATGTAGATCATGTTTTTCATGAGCAGGTGCATACGCGGGTTTTGATAGTTACTGACACTCATCTGCATCATTGGGATCCCCAGATAGGAGATATCTTGTCTGTAATCATCGAGATGCCAGGGCTTGGTATTGTCATAGATCAGGTAACCTCCGGGTCTGACAGTTTTGATATCTGCTTCGAAGCTCTGTGCGTTGACAGCGACTACGATATCCACTATACCTTTCCGGCCCAGATAGTTTTTATCACTAACCCGTACTTCGTACCAGGTGGGTAATCCCTGGATATTGGAGGGGAAGATATTCTTAGGTGAGACAGGTATTCCCATCCTGTATATTGCTTTTGCAAAGATATTATTGGCACTGGCTGAACCGGTACCATTGACATTGCAAAACCTGACTACCAGGTCATTTACAGCGTGTTGTTCCATTAAAATTGAGTAGCTTTAGCGGTAATATATACATATTTCTGCATATCCCAGGCGGCTGTAGGGCAGCGTTCGGCGCACAGGCCACAATGCAGGCATACATTTTCATCTTTCACCATCACCCTGCCGGTGGGTACATTTTTTGATACATAGAGATCCTGAGTAAGTTCGAGTGCAGGCATATTGAGGATCTGCCGCAATTCCGGTTCGTCTGCATTATCGGTGAAGGTAATACAGGTAGTAGGGCAGATATCCACACAAGCATCACACTCGATGCATTTTAATTCATCAAAGATGGTCTGTACATCACAGTTGAGGCAGCGCTGTGCCTCCTCGAAAGCGAGGCGTTCATCATAGCCCAACTCTACCTCCACCATACGATCACTCAGCGCCAGTGCTTTATCTGCATGCGGTACTTTGAATCGCGCATCAGCCGTAGTCTGATTATCATAAGACCACTCATGGATTCCTAACTTCTGCCGCAGAAACTCAGTATAAGGTTTTGGCCGGGCACTAATCAGTTCGCCACTGCAGAACAGGTCGATAGACAGCGCTGCTTCATGGCCCTGAGCGACGGCTGTGATAATATTCTTAGGCCCGAAGGCCGCATCACCACCGAAGAAGACCTTTGGATTAGTGGATTGATAAGTCTGTGGGTTCAGTGTCGGAAGGCCCCATTGATTAAACTCGATATTGAGGTCGCGCTCTATCCATGGAAAACTGTTCTCCTGACCGATAGCGAGCAGGACATCATCTGCCTCCATGAAGACAATCTCACCCGTAGGCACCAGTTTTCTTTTACCATCGATGTATTGTGCTTCCACCACTTCAAACTCCATGCCTGTCAGTTTACCATCGACAGTAATAAATGCTTTTGGCGAATGCAGTGGATAGAAAGGGATATCTTCATGTTGTGCATCTTCGATCTCCCAGGGAGAGGCTTTTAGTTCATTCATCGGGCTACGTACCACGATACGTACATCGGTGCCGCCAAGTCGGCGTGCTGTACGGCAACAGTCCATCGCTGTATTTCCACCACCGATGACCAGAACCCTTCTGCCGATTTTTTCTGTATGTTCGAAGGCTACACTGGCAAGCCAATTGATCCCGATGTGGATATTGGCCTGTGCTTCTTCCCTGCCCGGAAGGGATAAATCCTTTCCATGCGGTGCGCCGGTTCCTACGAATAAGGCATCATAACCTTTGTCCAATACTTCATTCTTCAGACTGGACACATAATGATTAAATTGGGTATGAATGCCCATATCGAGGATATAATTAACCTCTTCATTGAGTACCTCTTCTGGTAATCTGAATGAAGGTATCTGACTTCGCATGAAGCCTCCACCGGCAACCTGTTCATCATAGAGATGGATCTCGTAGCCTAGTGGTGCCAGATCCCTGGCGACAGTAAGCGATGCAGGCCCGCCACCGATGAGTGCGATTTTTTTGCCATTCATGGTCGCAGGAGCTGTGGGCATACGAGACTGTACTTCGCCTTTATAATCCGCAGCTACCCGCTTCAGACGGCAGATCGCGACTGGTTTTTCTTCCACCCGGCCACGTCTGCACGCAGGTTCACAGGGGCGATCGCAGGTACGGCCCAATACACCGGGAAAAACATTTGAAATCCAGTTGACCATATAGGCATCTGAATAGCGCTGCTGTGCTATCAGACGGATATACTCCGGCACAGGAGTGTGCGATGGGCAGGCATACTGGCAATCCACTACTTTATGAAAGTATTCCGGATTGTGAATATCAGTAGGTTCCAATGAGTTAATATTTTATGCTAAGGTAAATAAAATCATTATTCAGTACCTGTATTTCTTTATTTTGAATAATTATAAATAAAAAACTACTTTTGTTTTTTTTACAAAAAAATTACAATCAATAATTTTATTAAAAGTACACATTTATGAGAAAAATTTTCGGGGTTTTAACATTAATCGCACTGGTAATTGTATTGCAAAACTGTCATACATCAAAGAAAGCAAGCACAAGTACTGCAAGTGCCACTACTTCATTTGAGAGAGATATCCTGCCCGTTATTAATAACCACTGCACACCTTGTCATGCATCACCTAATGGTAAGGTAGTTCATCTGGACAAATATGAAGGTGCGTCCCATGAGATCAATCATATGATCAAACTGGTGAAGTTACCTGCGGATGATCCGAACTTTATGCCATTTAAACATAAGAAACCGGCATTGACCGCTGAGCAGATAGCCATGCTGGAGAAGTGGAGAGATGAAGGCATGCCTAAATAGGCTTATTCATCGAATAAACTGCCTTGCTTCGGCTCAAATTTAATTTCTAACGTCTCACCTATTTGCACCTGACCGGTGTCTGTAGTGTGAGACGTTATTTCTTTAAATCCTTTTAATTTCTCACTACTGAGTCTGTTACCCGCCGCTTTCCAACCTTTCACTGAGATGATATCCGACAGATTTACTTCGGAGTCAATCCATTTACTCCTTACTTTTAGTTTATAATGCACTGCCGGCGATGCTGAAGCGGAGATAAACAATACTTCTGAATCCGGATGCTCAGTGATATAGTGAAACTTACTCATGAGTTGTTCAGTCTCTATATGGAACCGTTTCACCATCGTCCAGCCCTTAACCCCATCAAAGTAAACACAACTGATCACCGTCGCCGGATTGAAGATCGACAGGTGGAGTAAATGTCTATCTTCGAAGCGAATCGCCATATCCACCGGTAATAGTTCGAGTGTCCCATCACCATACACAGCCAGCAGGCGCGAATTGAAATCAATCTCACCGAGTTGGCGGCCTTTACCATCGACATTGATCCGTTTTATTTCTTCGTCATAGTACAACAGTTGAGCACCCAGCGTAGAACCACCTATTTCTTCGAGTGCTATCTTTTTCACAGCATACTTAGTGACGATATTACCTTTCGAATTACGCCCTTTGATGGCCAGTTCGCTGAAATCAAATTCGAAGATCTTAATCTTTGCTTTAGTGCTGGGCTGGAGCTGTACTTTGACTTTTTCCGCTTCACCATTGAGATTAGCAGTAAAATATTGAACCTTTGGTTTAGTAGCTTCGCCGGTCAGATCATAGGGTCTGTCGCGAGTGATTCCCTGTACATTGAAGCGCTTGGCGAAGGTACTTCCTGACTTGCCATCACTATAAATCAGATTGTAGGTAGTGCGGTCATCATTCTTATTCCATACTGCGACATGAATGATATCCTTGCCGATAAAGGTTTTCTCAGCCAGACGTGTGACCATGAAGGTTCCTTCAGCAGTAAAGGCGATGATGTCATCCAGGTCAGAGCAGTCAGCGACAAACTCATCTTTTTTAAGGCCGAAACCAACAAATCCTTCTTCACGATTCACATAGAGTTTTGCATTGTTTTGCACAACAGCTACTGCTTCTATTGCCTCAAAGGAAGATAATACAGTCTTGCGCTCCCTTCCTTTGCCATATTTTTTCTTCAGGTGGTCAAACCAATTGATGGTGTATTCGACCAAATGCGCCAGATGATGGCGCGTCTCGGCGATTTGATCTTCGATCGATTTCAGTAATTCATCCGTCTCAAAGGAGCTGTATTTAGAGATTTTCTTAATTTTAATTTCAGTAAGCCGGATGATATCTTCATCGGTGATGTCGCGGTGCAGCGACGCCAATTGCTTTTTCGGTTTCGGGTTTGAAGGAAATTGAACATATTTCAATAAACCATTATATATAATTTCTTTTGCTCGTTCGAAGGATTCAGCTTCTTCGATATCTCGATAGATTCGCTGCTCGATAAAGATTTTTTCCAGACTGGTATTGAACCACTTTTCAGTCAGATCTTCCAGTTGGATTTCCAGTTCACGCATCAGCAGATACTTTGTCTGCTCGACATTCATGCGCAGTATTTCCTCTACGGAAAGAAATAATGGTTTGTCCTCTACGATGACACAGGCAAAGGTAGAGATAGAAATACTGCAATCAGTGAAGTGATAGAGTGCATCGATCGTCTGGTCGATAGAAATGCCGGGTTGGAGTTCGATGGCGATCTCTACTTCCATCGCGGTGTTGTCCGTAATTTTCTTGATTTTGATATGGCCCTTGTCATTCGCCTTGATGATGGATTCGATGAGTTTATCACAAGTAACACCAAATGGGAGGTCTTTGATCAGGATAAGGCTCTTGCCTGATGGCTCCATGCGGGCTCTGCTGATTATTTTACCACCCCGCATACCTGAATTATAGTCAGCGACATCTGCGAGCCCACCTGTAGGGAAGTCCGGATATAATTTAAAGCTTTTACCTTTCAGGTGAGCAATACAAGCATCCAGGAGCTCATTGAAGTTGTGTGGTAGCACCTTGGTCGCCAGTCCGACTGCTATTCCTTCGACACCTTGTGCCAACAATAGGGGAAACTTAGCAGGCAAATAGACGGGTTCCTGATTACGTCCATCATAAGTGGGCTGCCAGATGGTGGTGTCGCTATTGAACATTACCTCCAGGGCAAACTTAGTGAGACGGGCTTCGATATATCGGGGTGCTGCTGCGGAGTCACCTGTACGGTAATCCCCCCAGTTGCCCTGCGTATCAATCAGCAGGTCTTTCTGGCCCAATCCTACTAAGGCATCACCGATACTGGCGTCGCCGTGTGGATGGTATTGCATTGTATGGCCGATGATATTGGCGACTTTATTGTAGCGTCCGTCATCCATCTGTTTCATACTGTGCAGTATGCGGCGCTGTACGGGCTTACAGCCATCTTCTATGACGGGAACTGCCCGCTCGAGTATTACATAGGAAGCATAATCCAGGAAATAGTTCTCATACATCCCTGAGAGTGGGATGATTACATTGGAATCTCGGTCTGTTGTATCAGGCATAGTGTCCTTATTTAAGCCTCTGTTTGAGAGGACAAATTTAAGAAAAACTAATAAATGAAAATTGAATTTGAAGAATTAGGTCTTTGCCTGTGATTGATTTACATTGTAGGTAAAGGATATGAATTTTCGGGAATAGGATTTGTTACCATTTTTTTTGCAACCTGTAGCCAGTTAGATATCAATCTTTGTTATTGAAGGCAGTATAGCGTAAGATAAAGATGAAATGGGGCTAATTGAAGTATTTTCAGAATGCCTGAATTCATTATTCCTCTGAATTGATAGGAAGTTAGTTTTTTTGAATTCTCTCTAAAATTCTTTCTGAGTAACTATTCACCTCAAACAAATTATAATCAGTGAAAACAATATTTAACTAATTGATCTTAGTATCGCAGCCCTGATAGGGCTGAATGTGCATAGCTCTCAATGCAATTGGTGGAAAGGAATCGAAAATCTACCAACCCTGAAAGGGTTGAATATGAGCAATTAATTTATTCAACTCC
>CAZGKN010000085.1:0-12298 GCA_964525915.1 uncultured Saprospiraceae bacterium
TGCAGGCTTGCAATCATGCTCATGTATCTTGGGAATACCATTAGGAAAAGGAAACTCATTCGAGTATATGGGATGATTGCCTGGTATTTCTCTGAAAGTTAATTCAGGAAAAACTTTCTTCATTTCTTTTCTGATATATGGATCCATTCCGTAGTCATCATTAATTATCAGAAAACCTCCACCAATCAGATATTTACGCAGATTTGCAGCTTCAGCATCAGAGAATACGACGTTCCCGTGTCCGGTCATATAGGTAATTGGTTGATTAAACAACCCCGGACTACCGGGTTCTACTGTCACATATTCTGTATTGATATTAGTACCTAAGGTCTTATTACAGTAGTCAGCGAGATTGTGCAATGAGTTCACATCATTATACCAATCTCCCCCGCCATTATATTTCAATAAGGCAAAAGATAATTCCGGTGAACCTATGAAGCTATAGTGAATTAAAATTCCTGTTGATACAAGAAAAATGAACACTGATTTCTTGAGCAAGGCTGTCAAACGATTCATGAATACGAATTTAATTAAATGACCAACTTGCACCATCACTCCCATCTTTGACCTGAATACCCAGATCAGTAAGTCTCCCCCTGATGAGATCACTCGTAGTCCAGTCCTTATTAGTTCTGGCTGCAGACCGGATATCCAGTATGACATTCATCAAACCGTCAATGTATTTCTGATCATTGCCTTCACCTTCATCCAGTATAAGACCGAGTACTGTCTGACAAATTCCGAAAAAAACTTTATCTAATAATCTGTGTGTCATCACATTATATTCATCCTCCGGTATTTGTTTATTAACAAGCTGATTCACTATAGTAACGATTTCAAATACACCCGCTATTGCTTTTGGTGTATTTAAATCATCACATAGATCACTTTCGATCTGATTCACTAATTCATTGACACGTATGCTTAGTGCAGTAGGAGATTCATTTAAACCCGGGGTAAATAGTTTAAACTGAGAATATGCTTCTTTCAGTCTTTTAAATCCTTTGGTAGAACCGGTAAGACCTTCACTGGTCAAATCCAATGTGCTGCGATAATGACTTTGCAACATATAAAATCTCAATTCCATAGGACTATAAGCCATTGGAAATATGGTGTTTTCTCCGTTAAATAACTCAATGGGAGTAACTGAGTTACCTTCACTCTTTGACATCTTTTTACCATTGAGTAGTAGCATGTTAGCATGCATCCAATATCGGGCACCACCTTTATGATTTGCACTCAGGTTTTGTGCTACTTCATTTTCATGGTGCGGGAATTTCAAATCCTGTCCTCCCCCATGTATATCAAATTCGGCACCCAGGTATTTTGTACTCATGGCACTACATTCCAAATGCCATCCGGGAAAACCTGTGCTCCATTTTGATTCCCATTTCATAATATGGGATGGATCAGCTTTTATCCATATAGCAAAATCTGAAGGATGTCTCTTTTCGCTTTGATTCTTCAGGTCATCCCTGGTTTCAACTAGCAAGTCCTCTATTTTTCTACCAGAAATTTGTCCATAACTTCCGGTTTCTTTTGCAAACTTGATCGTATCAAAGTAAACAGAGCCATTTTGAATGTAGGCATAACCATTGTCCAGTATTTGCTGCACCATGGCAATTTGTTCCATTAAATGTCCGGTAGCTGTGGGTTCTATACTGGGGTCTTCATTATTTAATACATGCATAATATGATGGAAGCCATTCGTAATCCGTTGAACTATTTCCATCGGTTCTAATTGCTCCAACCTGGCCTTTTTTTGAATCTTGTCTTCGGCTCCTATATCGGAGTCACCTTCCAGATGTCCCACATCTGTAATATTGCGTACATATCTGACTTTGTATCCAATATACTTGAGTAAACGAAAAAGTATGTCAAAGCTGGTAAATGTCCTGCAATTTCCTAAATGCACATCACTATACACTGTAGGGCCGCAAACATACATACCTACGTGTTCTGCTGAAATAGGTTTGAATAATTCTTTTTCTCCGCTAAGTGTATTATACAAATAAAAAGGCTGCATGGAATTTGATTTTAAAACAAATAGTCAATGCAATAGCATTGACTATTCATCACAAATATATTAAATATTATTTTAATTTACTTTCAGTAGCTCAATTTCGAAGATCAGCGTAGCATAAGGCGGAATATCTTTACCCGCACCTCTGGTACCATAAGCCAGATTGTAAGGTATATATAACTTCCATTTCGCACCTTCTTTCATTAATTGGAGTGCTTCAGTCCAACCTTTAATGACCCCATTAACCGGGAATGTTGTTGGCTCATTGCGATCATAGGAGCTATCGAACTGTGTTCCGTCTATTAGCGTACCCCGGTAATTTGTTGTTACCTGGTCTGTTGCTTTTGGTGTTGCACCGGTTCCGGGAGTAATTATCTCATATTGAAGACCGGAAGCTGTGGTGATGACACCCGGGCGTTTTGCATTTTCTGCGAGAAACTTCTTCCCCTCTTCAATTACAGAAGCACTTTTCCTCTCATTAATCATGGCTATTTCGTTATTGATTAATGTATTTGCCTCGTTAATGCTAACTTTGGTACTATTCCCTTTAATTACATCATCTAAACCCTGTGCAATATCAGAAATAACCAATTTTTCAAAACCCAGGTCTTTTATGTTTTGTGCTAATAAAAGTCCTAAGCTATAACTTAATGTATCCATATTTTGTGTTGTATTAATTTTTGTACTTTGATTACCTTTCATTTTGTTATTGTCACTCTTCTGACTGTTTTGAGCATGTACAGCACTTAGACTAAGAAAGGTTAAAATGAAGAAAAATAATTTTTGCATGTTATTGATTTTGATAAGATATGATTGTATTATTTAAATAAGCCTTACTAACGACTAAAATGAGTTTAATTGTGTTTCAACTGCCCATAATGTTGATAAAACTTTATGATGGTTTCAATTCCTTTTTTGAAATTGAAAATTCCATACTTCTCATTTGGAGAATGAATGTTGTCACTATTGAGCCCAAAGCCCATCAATACGGACTTTAGTCCAAGAATATCTTCAAATAAAGCGACGATAGGAATACTTCCTCCCCCACGTTGAGGAATAGGATCTTTACCAAATGTTTCTTTCATAGCTAAGGCAGCTGCTTTAAATTCTAAAGAATCAACAGGTGTTACCACTGGTTCGCCTCCATGCATGGGTGTGACTTTTACAGTAACTCCGGCTGGTGCAATTTTTATCAAATGCTCACAAACTATATGTGAAATTTTTTCTGAAGATTGATTTGGTACCAGGCGCAGACTAATTTTGGCAAAAGCTTTAGAAGGCAGGACAGTTTTTGATCCTTCTCCTGTGTATCCTCCCCAAATGCCATTTAGATCCAGTGTAGGACGTATTGATGATCGTTCAAGTGTTGTGTAACCTTTTTCACCGTAAACTTCGCTAATTCCAAGATCATTCTTATATTCATTCAGATCAAATGGGGCCTGAGCCATGGCCTGGCGCTCTGACTGCGAAAGTTCCAATACATCATCATACAAACCTGGTATGGTAATATGATTGTTTTCGTCAAAGAGACTGTCAACCATTTTACAAAGGACATTAATTGGGTTGGCTACTGCGCCTCCATACACACCTGAGTGGAGGTCTCTGTTTGCACCAGTCACTTCTATCTGAAGATAAGTCAAGCCACGGAGTCCGGTTGTAATCGATGGTGTGTTATTATTAATAATATCTGTATCTGAGATGAGAATGCAATCAGCACTGAGCATGTCCTTATGCTCTCTGCAAAATTCACCCAAATGTTCTGATCCGATTTCTTCCTCCCCCTCGATCATAAACTTAAGATTACATGGGAATTCATTATTGGCAGAAAGTAATTCAAGTGCTTTCACATGCATATATACCTGTCCTTTGTCATCGCAAGCTCCTCTGGCGAATATAGCTCCATCCGGATATCCATCTATTTTCTTTATCACTGGTTCAAATGGAGGGCTGTCCCATAGGTCCAATGGATCTGGAGGTTGGACGTCATAATGCCCATACACCAACACTGTAGGCTTTGAAGCATCAGTAATTTTTTCACCATAAACCACTGGATGGCCATTCGTAGGATAAATTTCACAGGAATCCAATCCTGCTGTTATCAGCTTAGTGCGTAAAAACTCCGCTGCTTTTTGCATGTCAGCTTTGTGACTCTCATCAGCACTAATGGATGGAATCCTCAGCCAATCAATTAATTCTGAGACAAACCTGTCTGAAGACTTACCAATTAGTTCTTTATATAAACTCATGAATCTTAAATTTTGAGTGTGCAAAGATACAGAATCTCAAATGATGTGGTGAAATGCAAAAAAAATAAAGTCCCCTTGCGGAGACTTTATTTTTATTAATTCAGGTCTGAGCGCTACTTACCTACAAATGAGAATGGTACAGTAGTGAACTTTTTATCAAATCGTATCTGTGCAAAATAGTAACCCGGAGGAATGCTATTTTTGGTCAATTTATATGTATTTGCATTGATATCACCAATCGCTTTGATGGCTCTTCCAGCTGCATCAAAAATCACTATATTTTTAATTTCTCTTTTTTCTGATTGGAAATTAATGAAATCAGTTGCTGGATTAGGATAATAGCTTACTCCAGCTTCTTTAGCTGAGATTGCTTTATTTCCCAGATAACCACTCAGGTCACAATCGAGATTTAATGCCAGACAAGCCCTTGGAGCGCTAAATGCTACAATAGTATCCATGTATAATGTAGCTTTCTCTTTTGACATATCCGGATTTGTTTGCAATCCATTCGCATTATTTGGATTATCCGGAGCCCAGAAATCCCACGGTGCAGAATCAGCAGCTTTATCGGCAGGTCTTTGAATCGGGAATAAACCGGATAGCCCACCATTCTTAGATTGTGCAACGAGTGAAATATCGTCTTGCCAATTCAATCCTGCAAATGATGAATTCAAATTAAGTTCATCCATTTTCTGAGAAATGAGTAAAGCGCCCTGTACTTCAACCACATTGAGGTTCAATCCTGGAACAACAACGACTCCCGTTTCATAAGGAGCAAACGGGTCTGTTGGGGATTGGAATGAGACTGTAGGTGGTGTATTTTCATCAATCCATGACAAATCACCAATTGCACCACCAATATTCACTGCAAACTGATAATGTGAGGTAGGACCTACGTTATTCGGAATGCATAATGTATCGCCATCCAAAGGATGTCCTGGAAAATTGATGACTCCATAAGTCGTAGCTTCGATATTGCCGTTAAAGGCTTCCAATACATAAGGGATACCATTTGAATTTTTGAATTTATCTGGAGGATATTGTGTATTCAAAATCTTAGAGTACTTATCTAGTGCTCCGGTATTCAAAGAAATATAACCACCTGTACCCTGTCCGAAAATCACAATTCTGTTTGTGTCAATTTTGAACAGATCGGCGTTTAATTTAAAATAACGAATAGCAGAATGAGCATCCTGAACTCCCCGATATGCAGCATTGATTAATGTATTGACACGTTCTTCCTGTGTTGTAGCCGTAGGATTCCATCCTAATCGGTAATCACAAGATGCCACTACATAACCCATGCTGGCCCAACGTCTGCAAAGTGTAACAGTAGTTGAATCAGATCGGGTACCATTCGGACTCAGGTTCTGTGGAAATGGTAAAAAGTTACCGGTATGGAAATAAAGCATTAAAGGTCTTTTCGCCAAGGTATCCCCTACCGGAGTATAAACATCCGCAGCGAGTGGCTGTAGAGTCGGTTTACCTGTAACCGGAACTGTAAGTATTGTCCAGTTTTTACCATATGCGATCGTCTGCATATTTACATCATTGAAAACCGGTTCGAGGTAACGTTTCTGAGCTTGCAGTAAGGTTACTGTAGTAAAGATCAGTGTTAATAGTAAAAGTCTTTTCATAAACATAAATAGTTTTTAAATTAAAATTAAATCAAATGTCATTGTGTTTTCAAATTGAAAACAAAATTTATATATGCCAGACGGCCAACTAAAGGGCCCCCGTAGGTCTGATAAACTTTATTATTCAATAAGTTTGCAGCCCCTATTTTCATTTCGGTATTAATTTTTCGCAGCCCGAATGAAATTTGAGCATCTACAAGGCCGTAACTGGGAATATAACCGGTAAATTGCGGTGATCCTTCAAATATAAAACCTTCTATCCATTTATAGGTCACATTAAAACCAATATTTTTAATCTGCCTGGTTCCCAATTTTATTGATAAGTCTCTGGCAGAAATAGAGATATTGTATTTATTCTCTGGTGTATTGAAGGCTGGAATGATAGGATCATCGGGGAAATCTTTATTTAGTTTGTTCCAGGAATAGTTTCCGGCAAGCATAAAGTATGTAGCGAAATAATAATTCAAACCAATATTGAAACCTTGAGTAGTAACCCGATTTTCAGAATTGGCTGAATATCGGTACACTTCTGTATTTTGTGGAATACCTGTTATAGAATCAAAATCAGATTTAATTCCGATCTGATAACCAATGAAATGTCTGTAAATATTAAAGTAATATGATGCATCGACATAGACTGATTCAAATAAAGTGGTACGCGCACCGATTTCAAAAGTATTTACTTGCTCTGGTCGTATTTTATTGATTGAAAAATAACGAAGGGAATCCTTTTTCTGATAATCCAGATAATTGACAAATGATTCTAAAGTGATTACACTATCTGCACCATGTAAATTACCAACAAGTGTCGCAGGTCCAACATTTAGGAATAAGTACTGGTCAGCTAATGTAGGATTCCTGATAGCTGATGAATAAGACAGTCTGAAATAATTATTCTCTATGGGATTATAAACTATGCTTGCTGCCGGCGAGAATAACCAGTTAAAGTTTTTGTTTTTATCTGCACGTACAGCCGCATTCAATGTTAATTTATCTCTAAAGATTTTCTTTTCAATTCCACTATACAGGCCAAATTCATAGGTTTTGATTTTGATACCTGCTGTATCATAGAAAATAGTGCCATTGCTATTGGGTCTAAATAATCGGCCGCTGCCTCCGACAGTTATTTTGCCTGCATGCGTATCGAATATGCGCTCTGCCTGAAAATGATAAAGAGCAGATTTATCAAAAAATCTACTACCTATTTTACTTCCTCGGTCATTGGATGATTGGGAGATAATTTTATTAAATTTTTGTTGGAAGCGTGCAGTTCCTGGCTCATAAAAAGGTTGTTCTACTGAAAATTTTGAAGTACTAGTATCACCATAAGCTCTGGCCTCGTCGTACCAGGCCTTCAAAGAATCCAGGTGACCCGCTTTCCAGGAATCATATAATCCCTGATCAAATCGATTGAAAGGATACCATACTCCACCGACTAATACAGAATCTTTAATAAAAGGATTATACTCATTTGCTTTGGCCCTTGGATTAATATTTCTTGTCCAGTATCTTAACACACTATTGTAGTAGTCAATATCCGTTTTCGCTTCCTTTTGTAGTTGTAATGCTGTAAAATATGGATCATAGGACTTCCCGGCATTCTCATTTGTAGCATAAACTCTGATGAAATACTTACCTTTCTTACTGAATTCCAACTTATCTTGAAAAAACAAAATATTCTTCAGACTGAATCTATTTTCACCCTGATATACAGTAGTGCCAGCACCAAAATTTGATGTTAAAATTATTTCCGGGGATTCAATTCCTTTTCTAGGTTGTGTTTTAAAATAAAAGCCCAAATTTGCCTTTGTATTGCGAGTATTGTAATCGACCAGTTCAGTTTCTTTATATCCCCTGCGTGACCAACTTTCCAGGCCATGATAAGCGATTTGTTGGCCATTATAAAATAAAGATCTGTATTCATCTCCATATACATTTACTGCATCATACCCCCCCAGGTTACTTTGTGGTAATTTTGATCCATATACGGCATTCTGATTATCTGCTTCCCAATCATGCGCCCTTAGGTGGAACAGGTTAAACTTATATGCAAAGACATCCTGATTATTTCTATTTTTAATGGCATCACCCCAGCGAATGGCAGCTTCTGCCAGATTGCGCTCACCAAACTTCAATGAAACGCCTAAGCCCTGATGATAAAACGGATTTTTTGTTTCCATGTCAATCACGCCATTAAAGGCATTAGGGCCATATAATGTCGAACTGGCACCGGATACAATATCCACTTTTAAAATATCCAGCTCAGATACTCCTAAAAAATTTCCTAATGAAAAATTGAGTCCGGGTGCCTGATTATCTACTCCATCGATAAGCTGCAATGACCGTACAGGGCTTGTACTGTTGAATCCACGGGTATTAATAATAGTAAATCCCAAACTAGCAGTAGTGAGATCTACACCTTTGAGATTGCCCAGGCCATTATAAAAGCTGATGGATGGTGTTTCTTTGATCGCAAGTATGTCCATTGACTCGACTGATTTAGGATCAGCTTTTTGTTTTTCAGAAACGCGCTGTCCCTTTATTAAAACACTTTCCAGAAGTTGTGCATCCCCACTTAGATAGATAGTTGGAGGTGCTTTTGGCTTTTCATTGTACGAAAGTGTCTTTGTCTTATAACCGATATAGGTAATAGAAATAGTCAATGGAAAACTTACATTTTGCAGTAAAAATATACCATCATTATCGGTGATTGCATTGATATTGTTTTGATTAACAGCGATTACTGTAGCTCCAATCAAGGACACTCTGTCTGAACTATCTACGATTCTTGCAGTAAATTTTTCCTGACTGTATGCTGATAGAGCGTACACTACTAAAAAAAATAAAACTATGATGCGGGGTAAAACTTTACGCATAGATTCTGTTTATACAACCAAGATATAAATAAATTTCAATACTGGTTATTATCGCCAAATTAATCATTGAGTTTTTAACAAATCACAAAAAAAAGACCGGCCTAAAATAAGCCGGTCTTTTTATTTCTTGAGATATTGATTCTATTTCAAATTCATATTGAATTCTACCCTTCTGTTCAATTTTCTACCTGTACTGGTCTTATTATCGTATCTCGGTTTATCCGGTCCATAACCTTCATAAGTCATTCTACCTGTACTAATTCCTCTGGATACTAAATAGTTAAAACAAGTCTTGGCTCTTTCTAAAGATAACTTAATATTTGTGTTCCTGTTTCCTGTAGGATCAGTATGCCCACTGATATCCAGATTGTAATCCGGATATTTTTTCATAATACCGGCGATCTCATCCAGTATAGAATAGCTGACTGGTAATAAGGTAGCCTTATTCACCTCAAACTGAACCTGCTGCATTGCAAATTCTAATTTCTCTTTGTCTTTAACTTCGATTTCAGGGCAACCGTTATTTGATTTTACTCCCGGTGTTTCAGGACATTTATCCAATCGATCTTCAATGCCATCCCCATCAGTATCCGGACACCCGTTGAATTCTTTCAGACCTACTACATCCGGACATTCATCGTATTTATCTGCTACACCATCTTCATCTCTGTCGGGACAACCACCTGTAGCCATAGTTCCAGCTTCATCTGGGCATTTATCTATGTCATCATTGATCCCATCACCATCTCTATCCAGGATAGGACAACCACCATTAGATACTGGCCCAGCCTGATCAGGGCATTTATCATCTTTGTCAGGAATGCCATCTTTATCTCTATCCGGACAACCCATTGTTGATTTGGGGCCGGCTACATCAGGACATTGGTCCAAATGATCCGCTATTCCATCATTATCTTTATCCGGGCAACCTTTCAATGTGGCAAGACCAGCAATGTTAGGGCATTCATCCAGTGTATCCACTACACCATCCTTATCCATATCTTTGACCTCTCGCCCCAGAAGGTATTTAAGTCCCACACCTAAATTGATACTTTTCCTATCTGCTTTTGTGCTATAACGGTATTCAGCCTGGAAATTAAGATAACCTCTTTCGAAAAGACGAATATCAACACCAAGTCCGATTGGGAATTCCGGATGCAAACCTAATGTATCTATAATTTTTGCTCCTGCACCTATGACGAAGTAAGGAATAACCGGATTTGTTTCTTTGTAATATTGAGCATGAGCCTGGATATCCAGACCAAACATAAATTTATTCCTCGGATCACCTTTTAGCAGAGGATTAGCGACTTGTATGGGCACTTCCAGGTTTAGCCAATCAATGATATTCCTACCATAAGCTGCACTAAAGCCATATCGGTAATTTTTATAATCGAGTAAGTCACCTTCATTCGGGTTTACATAATCAGTCCAAAGTGTCCTGAAAATCACGGCATTTTTATCCTTGGGAGTTTGGGCCTGAACTATCTGAAAGCAAATAGTCAAAAATAGAAATAGGTATAACTTACGCATCATATCTTAGTTATGGCTCAATAAATTTGTACAAATTTTGCACAAATATACAATATTAATGCAGTCTCAATTAGTTGAGGCAAAATATATTCTCCTTATAATGGGTTCAGTATTCTCTGTCTCTGGGGTGAAGTTTATTTTTACTTCTATTAAATTTAAACAAGTCCCAAAAAGAATCAACACTCTTTTGGTAAGTAAATCCAATTCCACTTCTAATCCGCCTACCTTCCAGCACAGCATCGCTCTTATTATATACACGCAGTAAGTACCGCCGGTCAGGTGTCAACGCATATTGTAATTCTATATCACCAGCGACATAGGAGTCCCGCTGATTTGTACTTCCGGTTTTTATGCCTGAGTTCATAATCAAACGATCTTTAAAAAATGATAATTTCGGGCCAAACTGAAACTCACTTCCTGTCCGGGTGGTGATTCCCTGGCTACCATTGTTCATCGAATTATAGAATACATAAGCCATATTCAAATCGACATTATTAAGTATTTTTCCATTTCCCAGTGTCTCGTTGATCATAGGAGATAGAACCTGCATTAATTGGCTTGAAACTAAATCGGATAAGGTGTTATAAATCGTATTCAGACCCGCATTCGCCGAGAAGTTTTCCGGGATAAAAGATTTAAGCGTGATTAGAAAAGCAGCCTGTTTGTTAAGTTCATTAGGGTTTTGGGCCAGATAACTCAGTTTACTATCGGTATAGGTCTTTAATTCTGGTGAAATTTGTGGAAATGCAATATCAAATGAGATTGCCGGTTTTAGCAGATCACCATCCAGGTGCAGTGTCAGATCAACCGGTGTTGGTTTATTGGCTTCAGTAACCAGACGGTCATTCTCGGGGAGGTATTCATAAATGAAATTGTAAGGTATTGGGCGAAGACCTTTATAAAAGGCATCGATATTAATTTGCGCCTTAAATGGATCACCATTCCACACAATGGTTCCCCCTTTATTGATTAGGAACGTGGTATTCAGCACTGAAAGATTAAGCAGTTTATAAATTGTAAATTGATATTCACCACTGGCCACTTCAAAAGTACCATACATATCCAGATTACCATTTCTGGGAATACTTAATTCTAAATGTCCGTTTCCCTGACCACGGATCGCATCGCCTGTCGCATCATCAAAAATGATATTCATCGAAGCATTTTCATTAATATCGAGATTCATGGTCAGCTTAATCCCTGAAGAAGTTCGGAGCTGCTTAATTTCTTTTCTGAATGTAGTATCAAACTTATTTTTAAACTCTATAAAATCTATCGCGGCCACATCCTGATTGTGTGTAGTTGGTAAGAAAAATTCTGTTCTGGGGCCGGTTACTGCATTGATATCAATATCCATTTGATTAAATGGTCCGGTAAATTTTGCTGTGAACTCACCGGATGCTGTCCCGTAATAATATGGATTATCTTTTTTACTGGTGTTAAGTAGCAAGAAATCAGGCGAAGTAATCTCGATATCTGTCTTGAAATCTTTAAGTTTATTATGTCTGATGCCTCCGGATACAGTGGCAATATTTCCTCTTTCATCAATTAGCTGTAGGTTGTCCAGATCGATTAATTGATTATTGAGGTTTGCGGTGTAATTTGTGATATAGTATCGGGTACCGAGGTAATTAATCGTCGTAGCCGCATTTTTTAATTCTACCTGACCTTTAATATTCAGTTTATCAAATGGGCCGGCCAGATTTACCCGGGAGGTGAATGTTCCAATAGTTTCCGAAATCATATCTCCCAGAAAGGCTTCAGAAATAGCAACCGGGTAATCTTCCGATGTAATGTCAAGTTTAAGATAATCGGCAGGGACATCATTATATTGATATTCCGGTAATGTAAGAAAGCCCTTACTCTGGAATTTATTTCCTTTATCATCTAAGACCAGATTCATCTGTAACTTATCCTTCAGGGAGGCAGCCTGGCCATTCAAATCTGCAGAACCCAGGACGATATCATTGACGAGTATGCTAT
>CAZGKN010000086.1:0-12024 GCA_964525915.1 uncultured Saprospiraceae bacterium
GCGATCCGGCTGCATACAGTGACAGACATCTGCTGGAGCAGAATCCGTACAGTGTACTGACCGGAATGGTCATCGCCGGCTATATCATCGGCGCTCATAGCGGCGTGGTCTATATCCGTGCGGAATACCCGGAAAGCATCGAAGCTATTCGCACTGCACTCGATGAAATGGCAAAGAGAAATCTCTGGGGCGAATCTGTACTGGGCACGAATTTCAACTATACTTTCAAGGTGATTGCTGCTCAGGGTGCTTATATCTGTGGAGAAGAAACTGCTCTGCTCAATTCCATCGAGGGTCAGCGACCCGAAGTGCGCACCAGACCGCCATTCCCGGCTACACATGGCCTGTTCAATAAACCAACTCTGGTCAATAATGTAGAAACGCTTGCAGCAATTCCCTGGATCATACACCATGGTGGCGAGCAATACGCAGCCATAGGTAAAGGCAAATCTACCGGTACTAAATTACTTTCACTGGATGGATATTTTAATCGTCCGGGCATTTATGAGGTCGATATGGGCACTCCCCTCCGACGGGTCATAGATGAACTGGGACAGGGTTTCCGTGTACCGGTGAAAGCGCTCCATATCGGTGGCCCATTGGGAGGACTGGTCCCGGTCAGTAAGATTGATGACCTGACAATCGACTTCGAGAGTTTCAGTCAGAATGGATTTTTATTGGGGCATGGTTCTATCCTTTGTCTGCCGGAAGATTATCCACTGGTTCATTATCTCGAACATTTATTTGAATTTACAGCACATGAGAGCTGCGGAAAATGTTTCCCTTGTCGGCTGGGCTCAGTCCGCGGAAAAGAATTATTTCACAAAGCACAGCATGAAGATTATAAGATTGAGAGTGAGTTACTGAATGATTTATTGGAGACAATGCAGATTGGATCATTATGTGCATTAGGAGGAGGTGTTCCTTTACCGATTCAGAATGCATTGCAATATTTCAAAGCAGAGCTGGAACCTTATTTAGCCAAAAATTAAAACAAGATGAAAGATCACAAAAATACTATCCCACGTCGATTTAAAGAATCAGAAGCCAGTGACGATATCCTGGCGGGTGGCACCACCGGCATCGGAAAAGAAGAGAAATATGCCTATATCAATGGCCTGCCATACAGCATCAATGATGGTGAGACTATCCTGACCTTCGTCCGGAGACACATGGGCAGAGACCTGGTTCCTACGCTGTGTGATGCACCGAACCGCGAACCTTTCGGTGCATGCAGAGTTTGCTGTGTCGATGTCGCGCTGAGACAAGGTGGTGCATTCAAGTCAGTCGCCAGTTGCCACACACCGGTAGCTGCCGATATGTATATAGAACCTTATAATGAGAAAATTCAGAAGCTGCGTAAGAACATCATAGAGTTAGTCTTGACCGACCATCCATTGGACTGCCTGACGTGCGAGGTCAATAATAACTGCGAACTACAAACTGTCGCTGCGAAAGTCGGTATCCGTGATGTACGCTATCCGGATGGTGCCAATCACTTTGACACACTGAAAGATCATAGCCATCCCTACATGACATCCCATCTCGCCAAATGTATCAACTGTGGCCGCTGTGTCCGTGCCTGTGATGAGGTACAGGGAGAGTTCGTCCTCAGTTTTGCCGGAAGAGGCTTTGATAGCCATATCGTCAAGAGTCTGGACAACAGCTTTTTCGACAGCGATTGTGTCAGTTGTGGCGCCTGTGCACAGGCTTGCCCGACAGATGCGATTAGTGATGTATTTGAATCTAAATCTATCGCCTATACCGAAAAGACCCGCACCGTCTGCACCTATTGCGGTGTGGGATGCAACCTGGATGTGGCAACAGTTAATGGAAAAATAAAATCCATCCAGGCACCGTATGACGCTGATGTAAACAATGGCCATACCTGCCTGAAAGGCCGGTACGCATTTTCATTTTACAATCATTCAGATAGACTTACTTCACCATTAATAAAAAGAAATGGTGTATTCGAAGAAGCTACCTGGGATGAGGCCTACGATCTCATAGAGAAGCGATTTAAAGAAATCATTGCGAAGAATGGTCCGAATGCAATAGCAGGAATATCCTCAGCCCGATGTACCAATGAAGAAAATTATCTGATGCAGAAATTCTTCCGGGCATATATAGGGACTAACAACATCGATTGTTGTGCACGGGTTTGTCATTCATCCACAGCGATAGGTATGCAACGTACCTTCGGTACCGGTGCAGCAACCAATTCTATCATCGACCTGAAATACACAGACTGTATCATGGTTATCGGTGCCAATCCCACAGATGCCCACCCGGTCACCGGATCAAAGCTCAAACAATTTGCGATCAAAGGCAAACCCAGTATTGTGATCGATCCGAGACGCACAGAGATTGCCCGATTGGCGACTTATCACCTACAGGTAAAGCCGGGCACGAATGTAGCAGTGCTCAATCTCATGCTGTACTACATTCTGAAAGAAGGTCTGGAGGATCAACAATTTATTGACTCCCGCACTGAAGGTTATGCCGAGTTCAAGGCACATGTATTAGGACTCAATCCGGATGAGCTTTCTGCTATCTGTGGTGTAAATAAAGAGCTTGTAAAGGCTGCCGCACTAGCCTATGCCAATGCAGGTAGTGCGATGTGCTTCCATGGACTGGGTGTTACTGAACATTATCAGGGTACTTATGCCGTGATGCTGATTGCTAACCTCGCAATGATCACTGGTAATGTAGGCCGCCGCGGTGTCGGCGTGAATCCATTGCGTGGTCAAAACAATGTCCAGGGTGCAGCAGATATGGGTTGTCAGCCAAATCAGGGCGCCGGATATCTTCCGGTAGATGATCCCATGATTAATGCTAAATTTGAATCATTCTATGGAACTAAAGTTCCGCTGGATATCGGATATACTATTCCTGAAATGTTTGATGCATCGATCGATGGTAGCCTAAAAGCCTTATGGCTCATGGGTGAAGACATCATACAATCCGATCCTAATACATTGCATGTTACTAAAGCCATCGAACACCTGGACTTTCTGGTAGTTCAGGAGATATTTATGTCAGAGACAGCCCGGCATGCCGATGTCATACTTCCGGCTGCCAGTTTCCTCGAAAAGAGTGGCACATTTACCAATGGTGAAAGACGTGTACAAAGAGTACAGAAAGTTGTCGAACCATTGAAAGGTACAAAATCTGATGGTCAAATCGTCATCGATATGATCAATCGCATGGGTGGCAATATGCTGGACTATGATCCAGCGTATATGTTGGATGAAATTTCACAGATCGTGCCTTTCTTTGAAGGTATTACCTGGGAAAATCTGGGCAGCAATGGTAAACAATGGCCGGTAAAAAAGGGTGGCCAGGATACAGAAATATTGCATATCGGTGAATTTAAGAGAGGGAAAGGGAAATTTGTTCCGGCTACTTATGTGCAGACACTGGAGCTCGACAGACATGCCGAAGATTATCCTTTTATTTTAACAACTAACCGGGAACTGGAGCACTATAATAGCGGTACGATGACGCGTCGTACCCGAAACAGCAAGATATTGACCGAAGATGTATTGCTGATTCATCCGGCAGATGCAGCAACACACCACATCCAGGATGGCGATATGGTCTGCGTGGAAAGCCCCCGGGGGAAAATAGATATCAAAGCACAGATAACTGATGGCGTCAATGTCGGTGTACTCTCTTCGACTTTTCACTTTCCTGAAATCAGGATGAATGACCTGACAGGGGAAGTAGTGGACACAGAAGCTGACTGCCCCGAATATAAGGTAGTTGCAGTCCGTATCCGTAAGAGTAAAGGAAAATATAAGCTAAACCCCGCTTAAATTCACGTTGTATGAGAAAAATAGATTACCTGAAGCCTATCGGGATGATAGGATTATTGCTTTCCGGGGTTTACTCTTCATTATTTGCCCAAAAATGGGTGGATGAATCTTATCAGATTAATACTAAAAAAAATATCCCCTATGGTGTAGCAAGAAATTTTGCAGGACGGGAGGACACCTTGCATTTTGACATCTCTTATCCTGTAGATGACACTGTACCGGAGTGTGGCAGACCTTTGCTCATAGCAGTACATGGGGGTGCATTTATCAGAGGATCCAGAACTGACGGCTTACCTGTTTATTGGCGTGAGAGTTTTGCAAGACGGGGGTATACCACTGCCAGTGTCCAATACAGACTGGGGGTATTCCCGGAAGATAGATACATCAATTGTAACGTTGATGCAATATTAAATACTGAATGGAATTGTTCTAATTTCACGGATACACTGGAATGGTTTAGAGCAATCTATCGGGCTCAACAGGATGTAAAGGGATGCATCCGTTATCTGGTCAATCATAAAGATGAATATCAAATAAACCCGCAACAAATTTATTTAATCGGAGAAAGCGCCGGCGCATACACAGTATTAAATGTTGGTTTTCTGGATGATCCTTCTGAAAAACTTTGGATGAATGGTGCTATTGATAGCGTACCCCGTCCAAATAATTTGTATGAAAATCGCTGTCTGCTCAATCCGGGTTTATCCGGCCCCATTGATCAGATGGACCTCTCAAGGCCTGACCTAGGTGGCATTGATGGAGATTTAAACCCAGATGCAGAAGCACCAAGAATAAAGGGCGTAGCTGGTTTTTATGGCGGTATAGTTCAAGATATTTTCTCAAAAACATCAAATAGCTCGGTGCCGATACTTTATTTGTTTCACCAACCAGCCGATCTGATAGTTCCCTTTAATTATGGATTGATATTAGCTGGTATAAATGATTTTTTTGCCGGATCTTTTGGATGCCAACAAGTTGTAAACAGACCTTTCACATTGGGATCTAAAGGCATCATGAGTCTCATCGATTCTCTTCATTCGGAAAATAAAATAGTACCACAGACTATTACGCACTTTACCAATAATTATGCCACAGCCTGGGAACAATTTCTAGATCCATCAAAAACAGGGCATGCGGTGCAAGATTATCGAGGCACAGCGAATGAAGTTGCTGCTTTTTTCGCACCCCACATCACCGAAGGTGGCTGTACCAATGCGATCAGAAAACCGGTTCAGAACACCATCACGATATTTCCTAATCCGGCCAGTGATGTGATTAATATCGATGTAGGCAATACAGGGCATTATTTACTAAGAATCTTCGATTGCATGGGCAGAATGGTAACTCAAACAGATTTTGATCTTAATCGATACTATAATTATTCTGTTTCTAACCTATCAAATGGAATCTATACTGTATGGATAACTGCAGGTAATCAATTAGTAAATCAATCTAAATTAATCATAATTAAATAGTAGGGATAGCAGTACAAAATTTTAGGTATATACTAATCGTAATTGAATTTGACCATCCGATTTCCTTGCCACTATAGGGGTGAAGGCGTCAAACAAGGAAATCGGATAGTCTTTTCCTGCTCCATTTAGTAATTTACCAAATTGGCATAAGTGACTCTTATACTAAATCTTTTGTCCTAATTTTTTTGTTATTAAAAATTGTAAGACCATGTAGTTTTACATTTTTATTTGAATATAATCTAATCTAATTATTACGCCTAATATTTAGATTGTGATCCGTATATTAGGCTAATTCTCAACATTACAATCCTATAAATTCTTCAAAATCGACTGTTGTGATAACTGAAGTTTTTACGTTTGGATATGTTTCTAAAAATGAACTGGCAAACTTTACTTTTTGAGGTTTGTACTTAAATTCATAGGCATTAATCACATTATTTTCTTCCTCAATGTAGTCAATTTCAGCTTTGTCGTGTGTTCGCCAAAAGTAAGTATTCACAAAATTATTTGTATAATGATTGTTTTTTAAGCGCTCGTTCATTAAAAAATTTTCCCACAATGCGCCTTTGTCTTGTCTCAATTCGAGTGGTAAAAAGTTGTTTATCAACACATTTCGAATACCATTATCATAAAAATAATATTTCTTTCCTTTCTTAATTTCGTTACGTAAATTTCGGTTAAAGGCAGGAAGTTTAAATACAACATAAACCTTTTCAAGTAAATCTATATATTTTTCGACAGTAGCAACATCAATATTTCCGATAGTTTTTGCCAATTCGTTATAACTCACTTCGTTACCTACTTGAAATGCCAATGCTTGTAATAATTTTGCGATATGGCTCGGCTTACGGATACTTTCTATTTGCAATAGATCTTTATAGAGATAACTATCAGAAATTTCATGCAAAATTTCTTTTTCACTCCCATGATTGTTAACCACATCCGGGTAAGAACCATAAAGCATACGAGTTTCTAATAGACGCCTGGCCTCTATAACATTTGAATCTTCGACAATTTCTCTATAACTTACTGGATAAAGTTTAAATGTCTTTTTTCTACCTGTAAGCGACTCAGCAGTAGTGTTTTGTAAATCAAATGCCGATGAACCTGTGGCAATTACTTGAATTTTGGGATTAGTATCGTAGATGAGTTTTAGTTTTTTACCTATATCCGGGATTTGTTGTGCTTCGTCAATAATCACTAATTCATTCTGACTACCAATGAGTTGTAAAAGCTGAGAACTTGTAGTAGCCTTTGTAAAGAAGGATAAAATATCTGCTTCGTCTGCATTAAACCAAATGTGTGGCACATTTATTTGCTTTACTACTTCTTTGAGCAACGTGGTTTTTCCTACTTGTCGTGCACCTAGTAATAAAATAATCTTTCCTTTAAAACAAGCGTTTACAATGTTATGTAATTGGTGTCTCTGTATCATATCCCCCAAATTATAGCATAAAAATACAATTTTTTATTTTCAAATCGAAAATATAGGCATGATATATAGATTATAATCTAAATTTTACGCTTATTATTTAGATTATAAGGGTTTGTAACACAAATACAGAGAAAAAGATACACCCAAATAGTCCCTTTCAAAGTAGTCATATGATCCCTTGGATCCACTTACTTCTGTACTAACCAAACCTTCTACTACCAATGATGTCGATTCTACCAGTTGCTTTCCAACTGTTAAAGCAACTGAATTTAATGAAGTTAGGGTACAGGCCCTATTGTAGCTTGCGACTCATTAAACTGCGGCGGTTTTGTGACATTCCTGCCTTGGTATAATGTGTTGCCTATGTAAACTTCCCCAACTCCGGCATAGCCTGTCCCGATAGCGTATTGTGTAGTTTTTTCATACAATCTTAGGACATGTTCTTTTGAAAAAAGTTGATAATTCTTTAACAAAATAAGTTTAATTCTGTGCTTCCACAACTAAAACCATCTCCGCCTTAGATATGAACCTACACAGATCAGAGAATTTAGCACAAGCAATTAATCCTCGCCGGCAATATGTATCAATTTCCTGCGATAAATACCCAATAGTTTTGACTTTGATACAAAGCCGATGTATTTTTCATTATCGCATACCGGCAGATTCCATGCACCACTGTGCTGAAATTTACTCATTACACTTTCCATTTCTTCATCAATTTGGATGATCTCAGGTGCAGAGCTCATGAGCGAAGAAACAGTCAATGTATTATACTGAGATGCATCAAACATTATCGTGCGGATATCATCGAGTGTCACTACACCCAGAAAAGTGTCATCTTTGTCCAGCACCGGAAAAATATTCCGGGTCGATTTGGTGACCCCTTCAGTCAGCATTTTCCCCAGTGTCCACTCCGGATAAATCGGAACGAAATTTGTTTCGATCACCTTGTCCAGCGACAACATGGTAAGCACTGCCTTGTCCTTATCATGTGTGACCAGCATATTCTGCTGGGCCAGTTTTTCCTGATAAACATTGTATTTCGTAAAGTATCGATTGATACTATAACTGATAGCTGAACACATCATCAGTGGGATCATCAAGTCATAGGTACCTGTTAGTTCACTAATCATAAAAATGGCTGTTAGTGGTGCGTACATTGCGCCTGCCATTTGGGTAGCCATGCCCACCAGTGCAAAATTATTGGGGGAAACCTCTCCCATTCCGGAAAGATTGATCAAAAGGCCCACTGCATATCCCATACAACTTCCCGTCATCAGTGAAGGGCTGAAGACACCGCCCACATTCACTGCACCTGTAGTGGCAGCTGTAGCAAACACTTTAAATGCGACGATACACAATAGCAACAATGCAAATGGAAGATCTCCCTGCATTGATTCCAGATGATTCAGATCGAGCAACTGATCTTGTTTGCCGGCTAATACAATCCGCATAGAAGCATAGCCTTCACCATACAGCGACGGAAACAGATAAACCAACAATCCCAGGATAACACCACCGATGGCTAATTTCAACCAACTTTTTCCCATTCGGTTAAACATACGTCCCATCAGCTTATAAACCGTCACAAAATACAGGCTACTGAATGCGCCTATCACACCAAGAATTAAATAAAAAGGTATTTGCTCTAACTTAAACGGGTCATTGGTAGTAAAATTAAATATCGTCTCGTCACCATAAATAAAGAAAGAAGTCAGAGAGCCGGCTATCGATGAGAGTAACATAGGTACCAATGAAGCCAAGGTCAGATCCAGTGAAAATATTTCGATCGTAAAAATAATTGCACCGATCGGTGTGTGAAATATCGAAGAAAGTACACCGGAAGCCGCACAGCCAATCAGCAGGATAACATTCTTGGTATTGAGGTGGAACAGCCGGGCCAGATTACTGCCAATCGCTGAACCCATATACACTGATGCACCCTCCAGACCACAGGATCCGCCAAAGCCAACGGTCAGCGGCGAATTAATCAAAGGTGAATACATCGCTTTACTCGGAATATATCCATTGCGTTTGGATATAGCATGTAAAGTATCAGAAATCCCTTTACTCTTGATCGGACCAATAAAGAGGTGTGTCACCAGATAAGTCAGGCAAAGGCCAATGATCGGAAAGACAAAATAGAAAATATCAAAGTAACCCTGAATAAACTCCTGATTAATCAGAAATTTAATCTCATAGGTGATGTTTTTAATCAGAACCGCCGCCCAACTACTGGCAAACCCAATTATAATACTCAATAGCAGTACAAATCTTCGCTCAGGGATATGTCTGATTCGCCAAATCAAAAACTTCTTGAACCATGGGGCATAGTCTGCCATACTAGCGGGCATTAGTCATTTAAACAAATATAAAAATATTCTATAATATGGGTTAGAATCTTTTCATACACAGCTTATACTCAGTAAGTCAAAGTCAATGCCATTATAACTCTTATTTTTATTATTATGACAATATTTTGATACGATTATTCCTGAATCGGTAGCTAAATCATGTACCTTTGTCCTCCGAATTGGCGAATTGAGGTCATTTCATAGTTTTTTATCAAAAGTTTAATTGATCAATGAGTATAATAGATATAAAAGTCCCCACCATCGGTGAATCAGTCACCGAAGTGACGCTTTCATCCTGGTTAGTAGAAGAAGGGGCAATCGTAAAAATGGATCAACCCTTATGTGAATTTGAATCTGATAAAGCAACATTAGAGTTACCTGCAGAGGCAGCAGGAAAAATCACCAGACTGGTGGCTGAAGGAACTGACCTGGCCATCGGAGATATTCTGGCAACGATTGATACCAGTGTTACCACGGGTGATACTAATACAGCTCAGGATACTGCAAGCTCAAAAGTAGCTGTAGAAAAAACTGAAGCAAAGGCTGAACCGACTACTACAAAACCTTCTGAGGAAAGTTATGCCAAGGGCACACCTTCGCCTGCCGCTGATAAAATACTGAAGGAAAAAAATATAAGCACTGATCAGGTTCAGGGTACGGGAGTTGGGGGCCGGATAACGAAAGCGGATGCGGAAAAAGCAAGTCCTCAGGTCACGGTAGAAAAAACAACGGAGGAAATAAAATCCAAAGAATCAGGAAAAACTTTTCAAGCATTCTCCCGTAATGAACGGAAAGAAAAAATGAGCAGACTCCGCAGGACGATTGCCACAAGATTGGTTTCAGCAAAAAATAATACTGCGATGTTGACCACTTTCAATGAAGTGGACATGTCTGGTATCATGAATTTGCGTAAAAAATACCAGGATGCTTTTGTCAAAAAATATGGCATCAAGCTTGGATTCATGTCCTTATTTTCCAAAGCCTGTGCTACGGTACTCATGGAAATGCCTGAGGTCAATGCCTTTATCGAAGGCGACAGTATTATTTATCACGATTTTGTCGATATTTCAATAGCGATCTCAGTGCCAAACGGACTTGTTGTACCTCCCATTCATAATGTTGAAAGCCTCAGCCTGGCTGAAATAGAATATAAGGTAAAAGAATTAGCAGACAGAGCCCGTGAAGGCAAATTGACGCTCGAAGAAATGAAAGGTGGTACCTTCACCGTGACAAATGGTGGTATTTTCGGCTCTATGATGAGCACACCTATCATCAATGAACCGCAGTCTGCGATACTCGGCATGCACGCAATCATTGACCGGCCTGTAGCTATAAATGGCCAGGTAGAAATCCGTCCAATGATGTATATCGCCATGTCTTATGACCATCGCATCATTGATGGCAGTTCATCAGTTACATTTTTGGTTAAAGTCAAAGAATTACTGGAGGATCCGACAAAATTATTTTTAGGACTGTAACCCGTTTAGATAGCGCAGTCTGAAGTATCCGCATTATTAACAGTATAGGGAGACAGATATCTCCAAACTTTTAAACTAAAAAATACTTAGTACCAGGAAATTTATTTCTGATTGGCGATGATCTCTTTTACTTTCTCCTCAGGCAGACCAGTAATATTCGCAATCATTCTCACATCAATACCATTATTATGACTCCTGAGCACTACCTCAATAGTAATTTGTTCGATACCTTTTAGCTTACCTTCTTGAATTAAATGTTCTGCAATAGTCATAGTTTCACTTTTTATATCTTCAGGGAATTCTTCTAATAAACTAGAGAAAACTTCGGGATTTATGTCCGTCTTTTTTAGCGCATAAACAAGGATAGTATTGAGAAAGTTCCCATCCAAATCCCTGGGGATTCTACTAAATACCCTTACCAATACGGCAGAATCGATCGAACGAATAAATCGCAAATACTGCACATATAATGCAGTCCGAAGCAAATCGTCCTTTATATCCTGGATCTCAGTTTCCGTCTTATCTTTCAAATCAATAAAACATGATTTAATTGCAGGTATGTAAGGTGTGAACACTTTAGGATATTGGCTAATAAATTCACCTACAGGTTTATACTTCCAATGCTGTTTACCATGATAATAAATTATCGGAAGAACCAGATGCACTTGCTTTTTCTCTTTTAATTGCTTTCTATAGGCCAGAGCTAAATATTCCAGAATCTGAAAAGAAACCAATTTATCAGGGTTTGATTTTAACTCTACCAAAACTGACACGATAATCCATTCTTTAGAGTCTTTAACCGGCACTTTAAAAAGTACATCAGCAAATCTGGATTTTATTTTTCCTGAAATAAAACTGGTATCCACGACCTGATAAGAGCCAATATCTTGGTTTTCTTTTATTTCTTCAGGCAAGAAAGTTTGCATAAAAGCAATTGCAGCACCACGATTGGATAAAATATTCTTCAGGAATGCATCATGAGTGATATGCGTAGAAATTTGGTTGGGCATTTGGGTAATTTTAAATTTCGGTCCAAAAACAATAACAATGCATCAAATTTCAAAATAAAGGAACCGGTATTTTACTTCACAGTCCACTGAAGTAAATGTATGATCGGCATTATGAATAGACAGTTTACAATACCCCCCTGTTTGAAATAAAAATTTAATGAGCACACATTATGCCTGATAAAAAATTAACTTTGGCCAACAGAAACTGGCAATTATTAAAAGAGACCTGAAAATACTGATCACCGGTGCAACCGGCCTACTTGGTTCTTATACTGCAAGGTATTTACTTGAATCGGGGTACACAAATCTATCCGCTACAAGAAGAGAAAATTCATCATTTGCTTTATTATCCGGTCAGGAAAACAAGATCAAATGGTTCAATGCTAATGTCACAGATTTTTTAGGTTTACAGGAAGCGATTCGCTCCAGTGATATCGTCATTCATTGTGCCGCG